>NZ_SMLW01000407.1 GCF_009711405.1 Fulvivirga kasyanovii
AAAATTTAAATGTTCTCAGTTCACATTAAAATTATGAACTGAGAACATTCCACTTCCATTAATCCTTTTTCAGGTTTTGGTTCTGTAGTTTGTCTACTACAGGCCTTTCATTTCTATTAGCCAGTACCCACGCAGTGTAATACACCAGTTTTGATCTTTTTGTCAGCATTTCAAAGTTGATTTTATCTATTGTATCCGAAGGTTGGTGATAATCTTCGTGTACTCCATTGAAATAGAAAATAATGGGAATGTTATTCTTGGCGAAATTCCAGTGATCAGAGCGATAGTAAATACGATCAGGATGATTCTCATCATTATAGGTGTAATCCAAATCAAATTTTGTATATGTGTCGTTTACCTTTTCGCTGATGTCATGTAACTCGGTTGAAAGTCGGTTAGAGCCAACTAGGTATACATAGTTAGGATTGTCTTTGTGCGCCGGGTCTATCCTTCCAATCATATCAATGTTTAAGTCCACAACAGTGTTTTCAAGAGGGAAAACCGGGTGGGCTGCATAATAAGCAGAGCCTAACAGGCCTTTTTCTTCTCCTGTAACCAGCATGAACAACATGCTTCTTCTTGGGCCATTGCCCTCTTCCTTCGCTTTTACAAATGCCTCGGCCAGCTCCATTACAGCGGAGGTTCCGGAGCCATCATCATCAGCACCATTGTTGATCTTGTCTCCCTGACGTCCGATATGGTCGTAGTGAGCTGTGATCACTACTAACTCATCCTTTTTGTCAGTTCCTTCCAGATACCCCAATACATTTTCAGTATTGACCTTTTCTGTTTTTTGCTCCGTTTTGAAAACTACTTTTGAAGTCTTTACTTTCTTGAGCTTGGCTGGTTCTTCAGCTATTTCCTTCAGTTTAGAAAGCGGGGTGTTAAAGATGTCATTTATTACAGTGGGTGAAACAAAGAAGACACCGGAGCCCATCCCTTTCGTTTTTGGTTTTTCCAAGGTTAGGTTTCCTCCGGATAACCAACCTTTAAACTGATTAGCGAGTCCGGCAAACTCTTCATCAGTACCGGCACTTGCTACAAAAACAGTGGTAGCGCCATTTTTAGTAGCGGCTTCTATAGCACCCTGTGAGGCTTGTATATTATTCACCAATACCAATACAGCTTTATCCTTTACATCCACTTGTTCATAGTCGGCAGGTGTACCGTTTCCTGCAAAAACAATTTCAGAACTAACCTCTTTTCCCGTATCTGCCGATCCGTAGAATACCACCTGCTCAAAGTTGTTGTACCTGTTGTTTTTTGCCTTTACATAAATTTCACCCGGGGTGTTCTTGTAAAGCTCAACAGGTTGATAATAACTCATTTTTTCACCGTCTTTAACCGGAGGTTGCAGGCCTATTTCCTCGAAGTGGTCACGGATGAATGCAGCGGCCATTTTTTGGCCTCTTTCGCCTGTTTCACGTCCTTCAAGCGCATCTGAAGCAAGTATGGAAAGGTAGTCGTAGAGGTCATCTTTTGTGATTGTCTCTGCATATTTCTGGGCTTTTGTATCAACCTGGGCATTAACGCTCAGGCAAGCACAAACCATCAATATGATTGATAAAAGCTTTTTCATAGGAATGTTCAAAATTATGTTTAAAAGTCTCTCAAAAATAATCAAAATGCATACCGCAAAAGCTTTTACATTTAAATTTGTTACAAGCGGTAAACTATGATTGTTAACGTTTGCAATCCGCCGTATTATTATTTGCCACATCAGCTTTTGTCCTAAATATGTCCTACATTTGTACCCCCAAACTGGGGCTGTTAGAACATACTTTAAAGGAACTTATTTTATCCATTCATGAAACTAAATGTCAATAACTTGGAGCGGTTTGACACCCGTCATAACGGGCCGGACGAGCAGCAGATTCAGGAGATGCTTAAAGCTGTAAATGCGGGGTCCCTGGATGAACTAATTGATCAAACAATTCCAAAGTCGATTCAGCTAAAAAAAGAGCTTAGTCTACCTATAGCAAAAACGGAGTACAAGTTTCTCAATGACTTCAAGAAACTGGCGCAGAAGAATAAGATATTCAGGTCTTATATTGGTACGGGATATTACAATTGTGTAGTTCCGGGTGTTATTTTAAGGAATATACTGGAGAATCCGGGATGGTACACGGCTTATACGCCATACCAGGCAGAAATTGCCCAAGGCAGGCTGGAAGCTCTGATCAATTTCCAAACCATGGTGATTGACCTTACAGGTATGGAGATCGCCAATGCCTCTTTGCTTGACGAAGGTACGGCAGCGGCAGAGGCCATGGCTATGTTGGCAGGTGCAAGAAAAGGAGGAAAGAAAAATGCTTCCAGGTTTTTTGTTGATCAAAATACGTTCCCTCAGACTATTGATGTTCTTAAAACACGGGCTTTGCCGGTAGGCATTGAACTGGTTGTAGGTGATGTTAATGAATTGGATCTAACAGACCCGGAACTTTACGGTGTACTGGTTCAAAACCCGAATAATGATGGTGCTATCCGTGATTATTCAGAGTTTATCTCAACGGCCGGGGAAAACGATGTTTTCGTTGCCATGGCTGCGGACTTAATGAGTTTGCTTCTGATGAAGTCCCCAGGGGAGATGGGTGCTGATGTAGTTGTAGGTACCAGCCAGCGATTTGGTGTGCCAATGGGCTACGGAGGACCTCACGCTGCCTTCTTTGCAACAAAGGATGCTTTTAAGAGACAAATACCCGGAAGGATCATCGGAGCTTCGCTGGATGCCCAGGGAAATAGTGGCTACAGAATGGCTTTACAGACCAGAGAGCAGCACATCAGACGCGAAAAGGCAACATCAAACATTTGCACCGCTCAGGTATTGTTGGCAGTAATGTCCGGAATGTTTGCTGTATATCATGGTCCAAAAGGGTTAAAGAATATAGCGAGCAGGATCCATGGACTGACCTTGTTACTTAACAAAGGACTCAATAATCTGGGATACGAGCAGGTTAATGAGAACTATTTTGATACACTCAAAATCAAAGTAAGTGATACTTCAAAGCTCCAGGAACTTGCTTTGCAGAAAGAAATGAACTTCAGGTACTTTGGAGATGGCTTTGTAGGCATATCGCTTGACGAAACCACACGTGTACGTGATATAGCAGATATATTAGAAGTGTTTGCAGGAGCTGCGGCCAAAGCGTTATCTTTTGATCTGGAAAAAGAAAGTCAAAACCTTGAGATCACGTGGCCTGCTGAGTTGCATCGACAATCAGAATACCTGACACATCCTATTTTCAACATTCATCACTCAGAGCATGAAATGTTGAGATATATTAAAAAATTAGAAAATAAGGATCTTTCACTCGTGCATTCGATGATCTCTCTCGGGTCATGCACTATGAAGCTTAACGCTACCACCGAGATGATCCCGGTCACCTGGCCAGAGTTCGGTAGTATACACCCGTTTGCTCCTCAGGACCAAGCTGCCGGCTATCATGAAATGTTTGATGAGCTAAGTGCGTGGTTGAGCGAAATCACAGGTTTTGCTGCGGTATCTTTGCAGCCTAATAGTGGCGCTCAGGGAGAATATGCCGGCCTGATGGTAATCAGGGCCTATCATGAAAGTAGGGGTGAATCACAGCGAAATGTGACACTGATACCTTCTTCTGCTCACGGCACTAACCCCGCAAGTGCGGTTATGGCCGGGATGAAGGTTGTCATCGTAAAGTGTGATGATAAAGGAAACATTGATGTTGATGATCTTAGAGCGAAAGCTGAGGAAAATAGGGATAACCTTTCGTCACTGATGGTTACCTATCCTTCTACTCACGGAGTGTTTGAAGAAAGTATTATAGAGATATGTGACATCATTCACCAGAATGGTGGCCAGGTATACATGGATGGAGCAAACATGAACGCACAGGTTGGCTTGACCAGCCCTGCCAATATTGGTGCGGATGTTTGTCACCTTAACCTTCACAAGACATTCTGCATACCACACGGTGGTGGTGGCCCTGGTATGGGACCGATAGGCGTTGCCGAGCAATTGGTGCCATTCCTTCCGGGTAACCCATTAGTAAAAACCGGTGGCGAAAATGCAATAAACGCTATATCTGCCGCTCCTTGGGGAAGTGCAAGTATTCTGACCATATCATATGCCTATATAGCCATGATGGGAAAGAAGGGGCTTAAGTCAGCCACTCAATTAGCCATACTCAATGCAAACTACATTAAGGAAAGGCTGGCTGAGCATTATCCGGTATTGTATATTGGTAAAAATGGCAGGTGTGCTCATGAAATGATTGTCGACTGCCGTGGCTTCAAAAAAGCAGGTGTTGAAGTTGAGGATATAGCCAAGCGTTTGATGGACTACGGATTCCATGCTCCCACAGTATCATTCCCTGTAGCAGGTACGCTAATGATAGAACCTACGGAGAGTGAAGCCAAAGAAGAATTGGATCGTTTTTGTGAGGCCATGATAGAGATCAGAAAAGAAATTAAAGAGATCGAAGATGGCTTGGCTGATAATGAAAACAACGTTTTGAAAAACGCACCACATACAGCGTCAGTCATCACCAGCGACCATTGGGACAGACCATACAGCCGTGAAAAAGCAGCTTACCCTCTGAGCTATATCAGAGACAATAAATTCTGGCCTTCAGTAGGCAGAGTAGATAATGCTTACGGTGACCGAAATTTGGTTTGCAGTTGCCTTCCTTTAGAAGAGTATGAAAGTGATGCAGAGGCTATAGAAGCTTAAGCTGTACAACGAAAATGTCTTAAGGAAAATAGGCTCTGATTCAGGGCCTATTTTTTTTGCCCTACAACATTAGTGACCATTAAATATTGCATAGTGGCAAAACTTTTTTTGAGAGTGATGTACTTTATGGGCTGCATGCCGAGCTAATTTATGCCTCATAGTGAATGTATCACAAAGCAACACTTTTTGCAGGGCAGTTTTTTATGTAAGTTTTGGGGTTGGAATGAATTGAAAAACCAAATAATATTTTGGAAATTTATGATGAAATAAAATTTTTCAACCTAAACCAACTTTATTATGTTCAACAATTACCGCTGGCGGTACATGGTATCGCTATTCCTTATGGTTTCTGCATGCAGCGCCTATGCGCAAGATCAGAAACCCGAAAAACCCATTAAAAAAGGTATCCATAAGCAAATCCGGTTTGATGCAAGTCAGGCCAGAATGTCCCAGGTCGATCAGCTTTTCAAAGCTCATCTTAATACCAGGGAGCAGGACGAGCTGAGGGTAAAAAAAGCCATGGTTGACAAGCTTGGCTTTGAACACACCCGGTATCAGCAGTTTTACAAAGGTGTTAAGGTGGAGTTTGGCTCTTATATCGTGCATTCAAAAGACGGTATAATCAGCTCTATGAATGGAGATTTTAAAGAAGTAAAAGAAGTCGAGATCTCTCCCTCGCTTTCCGGGGATATAGCTTTAGACAGAGCGCTTAAGCATGTCGGAGCAACAGAGTATTTGTGGCAGGAAAGTCAAAATGCCAGGGTTATTGACTACGAAAAGCCCAAGGGAGAACTAGTGATCCTGAACAACCGACTGGCTTATAAATTTGATGTTTATGCTACCAAGCCATTGTACAGGGCAGATGTTTATATCGATGCGCATAATGGAGAGTTCATTTTTGAGAACAAGAAGATCCATCATGCAAATACACCTGCGACAGGCACAAGTCTTTATAATGGAACAGTTTCATTTACGGCAGATAGCTATTCAGGTGGCTATCGTTTACGCCAAACTGCCGATGGCGGAGGTATTCAGACCTATGATTTAAATAATGGAACTAACTATAGTAATGCCTCTGATGTTACCAGCAGCTCTACCAACTTTACCGGGAATGCTACAGGAGTACAAGCGCACTATGGTGCTGAGCAGACATATAAGTATTTCCTTCAGACGCATAACAGGGATTCTTACAATGGCAACGGAGCTGTCATCAGGTCTTATGTGAGTTATTCAACCAATTATGTGAATGCTTTCTGGGATGGTAGCAGAATGACGTATGGTGATGGTGATGGTACTAACTATGGGCCTCTCGTATCATTGGATATCTGTGGTCATGAAGTAACTCATGGAGTGACTGAGTACACATCAAACCTTGTCTACAGCTATGAGTCAGGTGCTATGAACGAATCTCTGTCTGATATTTTTGGAGAGTCGATCGAAAGGTTTGCGTCCGGAACCAATGACTGGATAATGGGAGATGATATTGGAGCCGGTGGTAGTGGTGGAGCCATACGTTCTTTAAGCAATCCCAATGCTTTCAGTGACCCCGATACCTATAAAGGGTCATACTGGTACAGTGGCTCCGGAGATAACGGAGGTGTACACACCAATAGTGGTGTAATGAACCACTGGTTCTACATTTTATCAGTAGGTAAATCAGGCACGAATGATAATGGTGATGCTTACAGCGTTACTGGAATTGGCATTGAAAAGGCTCAACAAATAGCATACAGAATGAATGCTACTTACTTTACTTCTAATTCTGACTATGATGATGCCAGACAATATGGAATACAGGCAGCTATAGATTTATATGGAGAAGACTCTCCTGAGCATATAGCTACACACAATGCGTGGTACGCTGTAGGTTTGGGTGACGAGTACGGCGGTGGAACACCTCCTACGTGTGCTACAGGTACCGTTACCTTGACGCTGGTATTGGATAATTATCCGGAAGAGACCAGTTGGACATTGACTAATAGTTCAGGTACTACCGTAGCCTCCGGCGGAACTTATGGTTCTGAGCCTGATGGTTCTACTATCACTGAAACGTTTAACCTGGCTGCTGGAGATTATACATTTACCATCAATGATACTTATGGCGATGGTATTTGCTGCTCATACGGTAACGGATCCTATACCTTAACTGATAATGGGACCGGAACAGTTTTGGCCAGTGGAGGGAATTTTGGGTCTTCAGACCAGGAAACTATCTGTGTTGATGGTGGCGGAGGCAGTGATACTGAGGCTCCGACTGCCCCAGGGTCTCTGGCTGCTTCAAGCATAACCAATTCCAGTGCAACATTGACCTGGAGTGCTTCTTCTGATAATGTAGGGGTAACAGGATATGATATTTATCTGGGAGGATCACTGGTTAATTCAACAACCAATACCTCATATAACCTGACAGGCCTTGCGGCTTCTACTTCCTACACAGCTTCAGTGCGTGCCAAAGATGCGGCAGGAAATGTGTCAGATGCCAGTACAGTATCATTTACTACCGATGAAGACTCTACTCCGGTAGAATACTGTTCTTCACAAGGTAATAACGTGAGCTACGAGTGGATAGATCTGGTAAGCGTTGGTTCTATCAACAATGCTACCGGTGCGAACGGTGGATATGGTGACTTTACCAATCTTAGCACTAACCTTACCAGGGGTAATAGCTATCCGGTAAACTTTAGTGCCGGATTTGGAAGCGGAAGCTATACGGAATATTGGAGAATATGGGTCGACTTTAACCAGGATGGTGACTTTGATGACTCTGGTGAGCAGGTAGTAGCCGGATCATCCAGCAGTAGTGGTACATTGTCAGGTACAGTAGCAGTTCCTTCTTCTGCGGCCCTTGGGTCAACCAGAATGAGGGTTTCTATGAGGTATAATGCCGCGCCATCCTCGTGTGGAAGCTTCACTTACGGAGAGGTTGAGGACTACACTGTGAATATCACCAGTTCCTTTGCCGGAGTGGCTACTTTTGGAGGCAACAGCAATGCAGAGCCCCTTGGTAACGAAGTGGCCAAGCCATATTTTGTAGCATATCCTAACCCTGCAAAAGAAATGGTTGAGATAACTATTGCTGAGGATGCAAGAGGTTATGACTTAAAGATGATGACCCTTAATGGTGTTGTGGTTAAAGAAATTGAATCCACAGATGCCAATGTGAGGATAAGCATGGCCAACTTGCCACAAGGTGTTTATATTCTTTCGATGAAAACAGCCAGAGAGGTGGTGAATACTAAAATTATTAAAGAGTAATTGGTTTTTTATAATTAACGGAAGAGGGGAGCGTGGACAGCGCTCCCTTTTTTATATTCTACTGTAGTACAAGTTTCTTTTACTCATAATAGATAACGCCCATTGTAGTTTGCCCTACAGCTTCCAGGGTTTCTTTGCTAATAATTTCCATGTCATCCTTATGAGAATGGTGAAAGTCTCCAAAGTACCCATTTGCAGGATCATAATGAACTATATCAATCATAGGGATTTTTGCATATTGGTTGACAAACACATGATCATCAGTGATCCCTCCCGGCTGCTTTCTGATAAAGTAGTTTGAAAAACCCAGCTTTTCGGCCCTGCTCCATACTTTTTCAACTATAGACCGAGCATAATACATAGAACTCTCTTCCATGGGAAACTGGGCGCCTTTGGCTCCTACCATGTCAAAGAGTATGCCGTAGTATGCTGAATAGCCTTTGTCATGCTTGTTTTTTGACCAATATTGAGATCCCAGGCACCACCAGCTATCAAGGTTGCCCGGCAGTTCGATGCTTTGTCCATTGTGGAGTTCCCCCCAATCTTCGCCATCAAACAGAATAATGTCTACACCAACATCCGGAGGATTGCTCTCACTCAGCACGCGGGCTACTTCCAGCAATACACCAACTCCGCTTGCTCCGTCATTGGCTCCTGCAATAGGTTCGTTTGGCCGTTCGACATCCTTATCCGCATATGGTCGCGAATCCCAATGTGCAGCCAACAATATTCTTTTGCTCTTCTCTGGATAGAAAGAGGCAATTATATTTCGCAGGTTAAGTGTGTGGTTATCAAAAGTAGTTGCTTCAAAGTCCTGAGTCTGAACCTTGGCTCCATAAGACTCAAACTTTGATATGAAATATTCGCCAGCCTGCCGGTGAGCCGGAGTATTGGGGACTCTTGGGCCAAAATCTACCTGATGTTTGATAAACTGATAGGCGGAGTCGGGGTTGAAATTAGGCACCTGAACCGTTTTCTCTTCTTCTACAACCTGGGTTTCTTTCTTTTTGTCGCCATTGCAGG
>NZ_SMLW01000270.1 GCF_009711405.1 Fulvivirga kasyanovii
TAGTACTCTTGATATGTACATTAAGAATAGGTGCCCCGTTAACCTGGGAACCTGATAGCGCCACGTATACCTCAATATTTTCTCCATCCTCACCATCGTCACCATCACTACCGTCCTGACCACGTCCTCCGGCAGAACCATCACCGCCCGGTCTCTGCCCACCGCCACTTTTTCCATCCTTTCCTGCATTTCCGCGCGCCCCATCGCGTCCGTTTCTGCCGGTCTTTCCTCCATAAAAGGCAACCATTTCATTCTTAAACTCTTGAGGTATGTTGATGTGGTTTTTTATCGTCGGGTTAGCTATTAGGTGAGCTTCGATACCCAAAGTATTGTTCACCATATTGCGGTGGTCTGTTTCGGATAGCGTGACCACCCCATTTTTGAATGATCCTCCCGTTACTTTAAAGTCAAATATATCCCATGTAAAGCTACCAGTCTTATTGGTGATTGTTTCCTCATTATACAATCTGACATTTGCTTGCAAATTATAGCTGGCCGGATCTTTAGATGGCTTGTAATTCAGTTCAAAGCTTGAAATTTCATGAATAGGTATGGTTAGCTCGTCTTTGAAGTCAGGTCGCATAATTACACCCACTTTAACTTTTACACCTTCATTGGGGATTTCACTTCTTTTGTTGGTCACATGAATGAGTCCGTCCTTAAAGGTCCCACCTTCAACTTCCACGGCATAAGCCTCCCAGTCGATTTTGTTGTTGGAAGTGCCTGCAGTAATGGTTTCTTTACCTCTTTTCTGTAAAGCCTTTACCATCAGTGGAATATGAGAACCGACAACATATAAACCGCTATCGGCAGGGTACATGGCTTCAATGGATTCAATCTTTTTTACATTTTGCTTGGTACGTATATCCTGGGCAGTTGATGGTTGGTGCAGCAGGCAATACAGCATACTTAGAAGGAAAAATCGAGGGGCTAATCGATGAAGTAATAGATGGTTTAAACGTAGCATTTTGAAAAATTAAGTTAAAAAAAGCTATAGTAGGCAAAAAAATGAATAGAGCAAAGTGCGGAATACCGAAAAAATATCTTTTCATAAAATATAACTTTTTTATTAAGATTTAATAATTAATCCCTTTATATTGCGCGCTTAAATTTTTTTCAAATCGGCTCTACCATCCCCATTAAGTTAGTGCAGGTATTTTGCAGCGTGTTTATTAATTTTTATGAATAGCCATCAATCTCAACAGCAACAGTCAAATACAACTACACCTGGCATCAAGCCGGATAATCTACAGAGGGACAATTTATCACCCGGCTCGAAAACGCCTAACCTGACAGGCAGGGCAGGATTTGTGCCACGATCCTTGTCAGGCGCTGCGTCTGAGGATGCAGAAACGCTATCTGCGAGTGAAATTCTGCAGATGATGAAGATCGATTATTCTTCCTTCAATAAGTCTATCAATCAGGCAAAATCTGGTGAGGAGGAAGAAGAAACTATGCCAATGGAGGTGGATAGGTCAACAGCCGGCATGAGTGGTGGTAGTGATGAAGGGACACCTTCAACGGTGCAGCCAACAAACCCGACTGATCCTGCAAATAAGAAAGATTGCCCAACTGATGATTGTCCGGATGAGAAAGAAAATGAGGAATTAGATCCGGATATATTAAAGCAACAGCATTTGATGGAGAAGAGTACTACTTCTATGTACTCCAGCGTGGATGATGCCAGAATGAGGCATGAATTGAGAATGACTGGCAAAAAGGATGCATTCAAACCATTGATTAAGGCATTAAACACACAACAAGCCGGGCATATTGAAGCCACTACCACTGAAAAGGCAAAGTCAGCTTCATCAGGGAGTACTATTAACACATTGATGTCAACCTTAATGCAAATGATGTCTCTGTACCTGGGGCCTACAAAAGGATCAAAATTAACCGGTTCCATTAAACTTGAAATACCCGTTGCGACCGGAATAGATATTACCTTGGGCATGGAGGCAGAACAGGAGCGAAAAGATGATAAAGCGCGAATAGCCAATAAACTAAAAGGATCAGCCGGGATAGCTGTTGATGTAAAAATAGGAGAAGGCACGGCTGAGTTCGGCATGTTCCTGGGTGCTGAGAGTGGTAATTTTGATACGTCAGCACAACTACTTTCTTACGGGTTTTATAAATCGGGAAGGGTTGCTGCTGATTTGCTTAATGACTGGAAAGGTGCGGCATCCGGAGGGTTGCCCGCTTCTGTAGCTCTTTATTACGGGCTTACCTACATGTATGCGAATAGTCAGGACCTTGATGACCAAATCAGGGACCATACGGGAGCAGAAGAAAATGTAGCGGAGATGGAGAAGGAGCTTTTTGGGATAAGCAAAGCAGGTATAACAGAGGAAGGAAATCAAAATGAAGTAACCTATGGCGGAGAAGCAAAGCTGGGGCTGGATGTTGGCGATGGATTGGCTACGGCAGGAATAGAAGCGGCACTTTCTACAAAGATCAACCAACAGACCCTAATGAACTCAGGGGTAATGGGGGCACAAAAGGATCCCGGTTTCCTGCGCGATTATGAAGTCGGTGGGGATAATGAATTTTCCCTTAAATTAGCCGGGACTTTTAATACAGGGAAGCTTAGTGGTAGCAGAGAGCTTGTGGCAACGTTCGACAAACCTTCACGAAATAATAGAAAGCAGGATGATAATGGGTGGAAATTTCAAAAGCTTGAACATTCGGTGGCTGTAGGTTTTGAAGGGATGGCTGCTTTGAAGCTTACATCAAGGGAGGTTATTCAGCATATTGTTCAGGAGGCTGTTGGATATTACAATGAGCACAAGAACATTGCAAACATGAAAGATGAAAGTGCAAAACCTAAAGATATGGACAGTCGAAATGCAGCGGATAACTTGAGCAAACGAGTAACGGATGCTATGGCCCAGATCAGTACAGCCGGGGTGATGGATGCTGCAGGGTTCGTAAATAACGATTCTGGGGCTATTAAAACCACCGACAAATTAGAGGCAGGTATAAAAATAACAGCATTGAAAGAAGGGCTGCCTGAATTGGAGTTCCAGGTAAGGCGGGTCACCAATATCACAGCAGATGCCAAGCTTGTTGGAGGTGAAATAGTAGATTTTACCCCAATTTTGACCATGGTTTTCAAAGCAAAGTAACCAATGAAGCAAATAATTTTAATTTTATTGATCTTGGCCCTCAAGGGGTGCACACCAAAAATGAACACAACATTTACAGACGAAGAGAAGCTGGAGTATGCCGGCATGGATTACCTGCGTTCGGGAGTAAAGGAGCCGGAGACGGTATATGACCTGTATGTTAATAACTACCCTTTTCTATACCTTCCGGAAAACCTCCGATTGGCCAACAATGTAATATATTTTTCGATTAGAGACTCCTGGAATGTAGACTGGAACCATGCCAGTACTTTGATCAATCAGTTTCCAAAGCTTAAGAAGCTATATTTAGTTTCCAATAACTTTGAGGTAGTACCTTTTTCAGCCAGTAAGCTGACAGGGCTTGAAGAGCTACTTATCGAAAACAACAGAAACTTGCACATAGAAAGAGCGATGTCAGAAATATCAAAGTTAAAGTCTTTGAAAAAACTGGCGCTTTTTACACTTCCATACTCGCAATTACCTGATGAGGTTCTTAATCTTCAAAACCTTGAAGAAATTTGGATTGGCGCGAATGACAGTCTTGATTATGAACAGCATTTTAAAATTTTGAAAAAGATGAAAAAACTTCAGGCTTTAACAATTGT
>NZ_SMLW01000405.1 GCF_009711405.1 Fulvivirga kasyanovii
ACTTAAATATTGTTTCGAAACGAATATTAGGGCATTTTGAACAAATGAAACATTTAATATGTAAATACCACAAAATGAGGGATAAATGAACTTGAGTAAGTTAACGTATTAAACTTAAAAATAAGGAACACCCTGCCATTCTTCAGACGTTTGAGCATAATTTCAAAAAAGGTAATATGTGGAGTATAATGTCAACCAATTAATGATGGTCCTACCTCCATCTTCAGAGGAGATGTAATGAGAACCACCTTACCAAAATTGATTCATCAGATGATTGAGCATATTCAACCCAATTATGAGTAAGTATAAACGGGGGACATTCAGGCAAGCCGTAAAATGCCTTGAAAGAAAAACTCCCTCGTTATGTGACTAGCCGGAATGAACAAACCGAACCATAACACGATCAACCGATTTCGCAGTGATCTGATCAAACGTACTTAAAGAAAATTTTAGCCAGGTGACCTTCCCGTAGGACGATTCAGGGAACGTGAATTTGAAAGAAGTATATGCCTATAAACAAAATGGAAGCCACGCAAACAATACACACTACAGGGGCAAACTGTCATCGAAATCAATAAAGAAAATTTGGATAGCAACTATTTCCATGAATAGCAGTAACAAAGACAGATCAAAATTTGATAAACCAAAAGGATATCAGGAAGCCAAGTCTCACCCCAAAAAACAGATACCTACTTTTGCGCCATAGGGCAGCCTATGCACCGGATAGAATCAAATACCGAGAAACAAGCAAGGTTATTCACAAAATCACACCCTTTATCAGGTTGACTACTGCCATTAGAGATATTTGCCCTGGCCAAAAAGCAACTCAATCATAAGTATACACCATCTGCTCAATAAATTTAAAGACTGCGCCAAAGAAAGATTATTATCAACAAGAAGGGATAAAACACCAAACATCACCCCTGCAACGTAGAGGCCGTATTTGGCAACATCAAGCAAAAAGGCTTCTTAAAGGTTGTGCTAAGGTAGAGATTGGGAGGAAACTACTGGTCTCGGCACACAACCTGGTCAAAGTGGCAGTATAACAATGGCAGCTTTTACTTATAATTTGGAAATTGAAAAAATAAACTCTAAAAATATCTGATCTCTTGTAAAAAGAAAAACCGTCCCAAATTAACTTTTAAGACGGCCTCTTCATTAAATTAATGTCTAAAACTGACCTTATGCTTCGGCTTCTACAGAAACAAATGATCTGTTATTTCTTCCTTTTCTGAACGTAACAACGCCATCAGTAAGAGCAAACAAAGTATGGTCTTTACCTATCCCAACATTTTGTCCGGGGTGGTGCTGAGTACCTCTTTGTCTTACAATAATATTTCCGGCAATCGCTTTTTGTCCGCCAAAAATTTTAACGCCAAGTCGTTTACTTTCCGACTCTCTTCCGTTACGCGAACTACCTGCTCCTTTTTTATGTGCCATGGTGTTTTCTTATTTTGAAATGTTCTCGATTAAAACTTTAGTGAATTCCTGTCGGTGACCATTTCTTTTTTTGTAGCCTTTCCTTCTCTTCTTCTTGAAAACCACTACCTTGTCACCTTTAACATGTCCCAGGATCTTACCTGCTACTTTAGCACCTTTAAGTAATGGTGCACCTACTTCGACAGTTTTGTCATCTCCAAACAACAAAACCTTGTCGAACTCAACGGAAGCGCCTTCTTCGCCGTCCATTTTTGGAGCGTATACGAATTGGTCTTTTGTTACTTTGAACTGCTTTCCGGCTATGTCAACTATTGCGTACATGTAACTTTGAATTTTTTGAAAAATGGATTGCAAAGATAATTCAATATTATTAAATATCAAACTCTTTGTTGATTTTCAAAAAGGCCCATTGAACGAACCTGCGCCCACTAAAAAATGTAATTATATAATATAAGGTGTAACATGCAAAAATCATAAAGGCCAGAATCACTCGCTTGATGCGCTTGCTCGAATCGCTTGACTCGCTTGCCAATTTAGTGTATATTGCTAAATCATTATTAGAGAAGGGTTTTTCCACCATGAAAATAAATGTCCCTGAGAAATACGCCGATTTATACCTGAAGGCTCTAAGTGAGAAGAAAAAGGCCCTTGAAGCCAAAATTGAGGATTTTAAAAAGGAGATTGAAGAAATAGATAATCACATCAGCGCACTAACCAGTTTATCAATATTTCACGATACCCCATCGTACACACCACCAAGATGGGAACCCAATCGCTATCAGGAGGAATGGCCATGGACAAAGAAAATAACTCATTATCAAGAGGTTAAGACTAAGATATTTACTTCTTCGGAAGTTATTGACTACATTATTCAAAAGGAGCCTAAGCTAACCAAAAGTAAGGTACGCAGCTCAATATCCGCAGCTCTTTCCAACAAACACAAATCGGGAGCATATGTAAAGTTTGTTGACCCCATTACTAGCAACACCTATTACGGCCCGTCTGACTGGTTCATTAATGAACACGAACCTTACTTGGATCATGTACCTGATGACTTGAAAGAGCGGCTCTTTGGGAAGTAATTTTCATGTAAGAAAATCTGCTTTTGCTATTCACATAAGGATGTGCATAGCGCTTGAGGTTGTGGAAAACTTTTTATTTTTTTTAGAACCCTCATTTTTGGCCAAATACGGCATAAGTGATTATTAAAAATAACTAGTTAACTGACTGATTATTAGTAATTTAAGTGACAAATGTTATTACCCGTTCGCACCCGGTTACCTGACTTTGATTTTAACGCTCATTTGCTAATATTTGTATGGCCTAATGGCTGCTGTCAAAGCCAAACAAAAGCCTGACAATTCCTTGTAATTTTTAGGCATAAAATCAACTAAAATTAAAATAATCAGGAAAACTTTTTAGGGTTTACCTGTTATCTCTTTAGGTCAGATGTTTTCAAATTTTAAAAATTGAGTGATAAGATGAGTGATAATGAAACAGGAGCTGTAGAGCCAATTCTTAAAGAAAATAAAAATCGCTTTGTACTGTTTCCCATAAAACATGATGATATATGGGAGTTTTACAAAAAAGCTGAAGCGAGTTTCTGGACCGCCGAAGAGATAGACTTAAGTCAGGATATGAGGGACTGGAATAACTTGTCAGACGGAGAAAGACATTTTATTTCACATGTTCTGGCCTTTTTTGCCGCCAGTGATGGTATTGTAAATGAAAACCTTGCGGAACACTTTGTTGCAGAGGTGCAATATACCGAAGCCAAATTTTTCTATGGCTTTCAAATAGCTATTGAAAATATTCATTCTGAAACTTATTCGCTTCTTATTGACACTTACGTAAAAGATGCTGCTGAAAAGGATAAGCTTTTTAATGCTATCGAAACTATGGATTGCGTTAAGAAAAAGGCTGACTGGGCTTTACGATGGATTGATGAAGGGAGTTTTCAGGAAAGACTTGTTGCATTTGCTGCAGTTGAAGGAATTTTCTTTTCAGGAAGCTTCTGTTCTATCTTTTGGTTAAAAAAGCGAGGCCTGATGCCTGGATTAAGCTTTTCAAATGAACTTATATCACGGGATGAAGGCTTGCATTGTGACTTTGCCTGCCTGATTTATAATAATCACGTAGTAAACAAGTTACCAAAAGAAACGATTATAAACATTATCAAAGATGCCGTAAGCATTGAGAAAGAGTTTGTCACTGATGCGCTGCCTGTAAGCCTGATAGGTATGAATGCAGACCTCATGTGTCAATATATTGAATTTGTTGCCGACCGGTTATTGCTGGAGTTGGTAGGTGAAAAGGCATATGGAGCAACAAATCCTTTTGACTTTATGGAAATGATTTCACTGCAAGGAAAAACTAACTTTTTCGAAAAGAGGGTTGGAGACTATCAAAAGGCTGGCGTAATGAAAGGAAATAAAGACGATGACGCTCCAAAATTCTCATTAGATGAAGATTTTTAATTTTTTTAAACTTATTCGTAACCCAAAAAACCCCATGAGATGCTAGTAATAAAAAGAGATGGAAGACGGGAGTCCGTGAAGTTCGACAAAGTAACGGCCCGCATTGAAAAACTATGCTATGGACTGGATCTTAACTACATTGAGCCGGTTGATATAGCAAAGAAGGTGATCAACGGTATTTATGATGGAGTAACAACGGTAGAGTTGGACAATCTCGCTGCAGAAACAGCAGCCTCATTGACAACTAAACATCCTGATTTTGCCTTACTGGCAGCCAGAATTGCAATCTCTAACCTTCACAAGGTTACGAGCAAGTCCTTTTCTAACACTATGAAAAGGCTCTACACTTATGTAGATCCTAAAACAGGAGAAAATGCACCGCTACTTTCTAAGGAAGCATATGGGGTTATCAAGAAACATGCGGCATTACTGGATTCATCGATCATTTATGATCGTGATTTTAGCTACGACTACTTTGGGTTCAAAACATTGGAGCGCTCTTACCTGATGAAAATCGATGGTAAGATTGTGGAAAGGCCACAGCACATGCTCATGAGGGTTGCTGTTGGTATCCACATGGATGATATAGAAGCCGCTATTGAAACTTACAACTTACTAAGCGAAAAGTGGTTTACCCATGCTACTCCTACTCTTTTTAATGCAGGCACTCCAAAACCTCAGCTCTCTTCTTGCTTCCTGTTGACTATGCAGGATGACAGTATTGACGGTATTTATGATACATTGAAACAATGTGCAAAAATATCTCAATCAGCCGGAGGAATTGGTCTTAGTATCCATAATGTAAGAGCAACAGGCTCATATATTAAAGGAACCGGTGGGGTTTCCAATGGTATTGTTCCTATGCTTAGAAACTTTGATATGACAGCTCGCTATGTTGATCAGGGTGGTGGAAAAAGAAAAGGCAGTTTTGCTATTTATCTTGAACCATGGCATGCCGATATATTTGATTTCCTTGACCTGAAGAAAAATCACGGTAAGGAAGAGCTTAGGGCAAGGGACCTTTTCTATGCTTTATGGATTTCTGATCTTTTCATGAAGAGAGTAGAAGACAATGATGTTTGGTCTCTATTCTGCCCAAATGAAGCTCCCGGCCTTTCTGAGAGTTATGGTGATGATTTTGAAAAGTTATACACCAAATATGAAAGGGAAGGTAAATACAGAAAGCAGGTAAAAGCGCAAGACCTTTGGTTTGAAATACTTGAAGCTCAGATAGAAACAGGTACACCTTATATGTTGTACAAAGATGCGGCAAACAAGAAATCTAACCAGAAGAACCTGGGTACTATAAAGTCAAGTAACTTATGTACTGAGATCATGGAGTACACGGCACCTGATGAGGTTGCTGTATGTAACCTGGCATCTATTGCCTTGCCGAAATTTGTTACTGAAGATGGAAAATTTGACCATAAAAAGCTCTACGAGATCACCAAGGTGATCACCAGAAACCTTAACAAGGTAATTGATATCAACTACTATCCTGTAGAAGAGGCAAAAAAATCAAACCTCAGACACAGGCCAATAGGTATAGGTGTACAAGGATTGGCAGATACTTTCCTTATGTTGAAGATGCCGTTTGATTCTGACGAAGCCCGTGGTTTAAACAAGCACATTCACGAAACGATCTATTTTGCTGCAATGACTGCCTCCATGGAGCTTGCAAAAGAGTATGGGCCATACGAAACTTTCAAAGGTTCACCGGTATCTAAAGGAATATTCCAATTTGATATGTGGGGTGTAACACCTGATTCCGGCAGATGGGATTGGGACAGCCTTAAAAAAGAGGTTAAGAAAAATGGAGTAAGAAATTCATTGCTTTTGGCTCCGATGCCTACTGCCTCAACATCTCAAATACTCGGAAACAACGAATGCTTTGAGCCATACACTTCAAATATCTATACCAGAAGAACCCTTTCAGGAGAATTTATCATTGTAAACAAGCATTTGATGAAAGACCTGATCGGTCTTGGTCTTTGGAATGATGGCATGAAAAACAGACTGATAGAAGCAAACGGTTCTATTCAAAATATACCTGAGATCCCTCAGCACGTAAAAGACCTTTACAGGACAGTGTGGGAAATCTCACAAAAAGCAATTATCGATATGGCGGCTGACAGAGGTGCATACATCTGCCAGAGCCAGAGTATGAACGTACATATTCAGGATCCAAACTTTGGAAAACTTACTTCTATGCACTTCTATGCGTGGAAGAAAGGCTTAAAAACTGGTATGTATTATCTTAGATCAAAAGCTGCGGCTTCTGCTATTCAGTTCACGGTTGATAAGTCTGCCAAACAACAACCTGCTGCAAACCAACCTGTAGCAACGAATGAAGATCAAAAGCGCGCAGATATGGTCTGCTCACTTGATAATCCCGATGCATGCGAAGCATGTGGAAGTTAATTTTAATGTTAATGTCTAGTTGGTTTTAATTTGAAAGCCTGGCTGTGGTGGCCAGGCTTTTTTTATGATGTGATTTCCTTCCATTACACCCGCTCACACTTAAATTTCACCTTTTACCCTCTTGATAAACCTCAGATAATTTAATTATCTTAACCATGCCTGTTAATATCGTGAAGAAAAAATGTTTAGGAGTAAACCATTACTTAAAAATTTCACCTGGTTATCTGCTTCTCAGGGAGCCAACTTTCTTATCCCTCTTATTATTTATCCATACCTACTACGAATTATCGGGATTGAAGAATTTGGACTTGTGGCATTTGCACAGGCCGTAGTAACTTATTTCATACATTTTGTTGATTATGGTTTCTCCATTTCAGCAGTTCGTGAAGTATCATTGAACCGGAACACTCCAGATAAAATCTCCGAAATATTCGGTAAGCTCTATTTCACAAAAATCGTATTGCTGCTGGCAAGTTTTTTAGTTTTTTACTTATTAGTAATTATAATTCCGGAATGGAGCAACTACTCACTGCTCTTTTTAACCAGCTTTTCGATAGTTATTGGGCAAATGCTTCTTCCAATCTGGTTTTTTCAAGGAATAGAAAAAATGGCCAGTGTAGCTCTAATGAACATCATTTCAAAAACTCTGTTTACAATATTTATTTTTCTATTTATCAATGGCAGCAGTGATTTTATTTGGATTAATTTTTATTTCGGAGCAAGCCAAGTCCTAGTAGGATTGACTGCAATATGGGTAATTCTTATTAAGTACCAAATTAAGATCATTTACCCTTCATCTTCCCTTATCATAGATCAGCTTAAGGTAAACAAGTCTATATTTTTATCAGTATTTTCTACTTTTGTCGCAGGCAATTCAAATTTGCTTATTCTTGGTTTCATTGCCGATCCTATAAGTACAGGTTATTACGCCATAGTTGAGAAAATACTTTTGGCAATCCGTGCCCCCGCCGTATTGCTATACCAAACGATATTTCCAACGGTCTGCCTCCTTGCAGAAAAGTCTTTTGACCAACTTATCACTTTTCTCAAATCTATTGTCAGGCTGTGCTTAATAAGCTTTATACCTTTGGCGATAATCGTTTATATTTTTTCTGATAACATAGTGCAACTATTCTCAGGGGAACATCTGGAACATTCTTCCAATTTGCTGAAGATTGTCAGTTTAATTCCATTATTCGCTGCCTTGAGCCTTCCCGCAACCCAGACGATGCTGGCATATAACTTTAAAAGCAGCTATGCGAATATTACAGTCGGAGGAGCAGTTTTCAACATTACTCTTAATATAATTCTTGTTTCAATCTTCTCAGCTTACGGTAGCGCCGTTGCAGCCTTAACTACAGAACTATTTCTCACTCTTATGCTATTTCTAAACCTCAGGTTATTTCATCGTGAGCATTCGGTATTTGGCGTATTCAAACTAAGCAGATAACAAGATGCCGAAAGAAAAAAAACTTTGCAATAGTATACTGGCAACCATAGTTCTTTACAATACGTCCCTTGAGCAGTCTCAGACATTTCGGTCTCTTTCGAAGTCATTATTATATTCGTCAGACCGCCTGGAAGTTTTGGTTTATGATAACTCTCCAAATAGAATGTACACAGGGAAGAAGCATAGCTCATGGCATATCCACTATTTTCACGATCCGGCAAACAGCGGTGTTAGCAAAGCATTTAATCATGGTGGGGCCTTAGCCAAAGCTCTCGGCAAAAAATGGCTGCTGCTACTGGACCAGGACACTCTTTTTCCCAGTGAGGCTATTAACATTTATGGTAATGAGATAAAAGAAAATATAGCTGGTTTGCTTGCGCCATACCTTTTTTTTAAGCGAAAATTAATAAGTCCCTTTAGCTTAAAATCGGGAGAGGGAAGAATAATAAACCACATACAACCCGGAAGCTACTCTTTAGATCAAGTCATGCCCGTCAATAGC
Organism: Fulvivirga kasyanovii; assembly: GCF_009711405.1. Classification (GTDB taxonomy): domain Bacteria; phylum Bacteroidota; class Bacteroidia; order Cytophagales; family Cyclobacteriaceae; genus Fulvivirga; species Fulvivirga kasyanovii. Next base: position 8,291 of record NZ_SMLW01000405.1, read on the forward strand.
GGGCTACTGATAAATGTTGAAGACTTCTGGTCTTGTGGAGGCTATAATGAAAGCTTTCCGCTTGACTATAGCGACTTTGCTTTTATTGAAAGGTTCAGAAAAATACACCCTGATTTCAAAATTATTGAGCTCACATGTGAACATCAATTTTCCGGTCTTGAGCAATTCGGGAACAAACAAGCCACATTGCAGCGGTTTAAGCACTTCTGCAACTCCACTTTGAAATATAAAAGGGAAGTAAATCCACTGCTCAACAGCAACAAATTGATTATCAGAAGGGCAGTTCGACTTGGTATGATTTACAAATCAATATCATTTCTAAGAGCAGCCCTTCTTGCCTTGAATAATAAGTGAAATGAAGGCCTTTGGAACCATATTACTGCAAATTATACTCCTGGAAATCATTCTTGGTGGCGGTGGCAGATTTACAGCTATTGGCCCGTTGAGCCTTAGAATGGTATTATTTGCGACGGCTATAGCATATACGTGTTACTGGTTATGGAAAAAAGAAAGAGTAAACATCCAATATTCTGCTTTAGTCCTGACTTTCATTGTAGTAACAATCATTGCAATAATGATGGGCCTTTCCGTTGGAGCTGATAATAATCTAATATTCGAGGATGTAAAACCTCTTCTGTATTTTCTGATCCTTCCATTTTTTACTTTAACTATTCGGGACAAA
>NZ_SMLW01000207.1 GCF_009711405.1 Fulvivirga kasyanovii
TGCTTCCGCCGGCTTATGGAAAGATAGGGACGTTAATGCGAAAGAACTGCAAAAAAGTGCGTGGAAAAGGAATCATTAGTTCTTTGCGATACCAATATCTGGATAGATTTTTCTCTCAAAGAACTCTGTGCAAACAAAATAGAAAAGCCCGAGATTGAATCCCGGGCTTTTCCATTAAATGTCTGGTTATATTTATTTTAATAAGCCCTTACCAGCTTACCTTCCATAAAGTTGACATATGACTGATTCGCCACCCTCACGCCGCCCGGAGTGGGGAAATAACCGGTAAAGTACCAGTCTCCCTGATGATTGGGGCATGCTTTGTGCAGATTTTCTACGGTCTGATAGATTACTTCAAGCTCAGATGTCATCTCTTGAGGCTTTACGATCTCAGCAATTTTTTCTGAGAGCTCTTCATAGCTAAAGAGGTCATAAAGCTTGTTCACATGGTTTACAGGCTCTTTTTTGGCAAGCGACTGCTTACAAAGCTCATAAACCTCCTCCATCATGTATTCCTTGCCTTTATCTTTCAAGAGTTCCACCATAGCCCTGAATGCAATGAATTCGTTCATCTTAGACATGTCAATACCATAACAATCAGGGAACCTGATCTGCGGCGCAGAAGATACAATCACCACCTTCTTGGGCTTAAGTCTGTTGAGCATGGTGAGGATACTCTTTTCCAGTGTAGTACCACGAACGATAGAGTCATCGATGATCACCAGGGTATCCGTATGCTTTCTGATCACCTCATAAGTAGTGTCATAAACATGGGCTACCATCTCATCCCTATGGTCGTCATCAGCAATAAAAGTCCTTAGTTTGGCATCTTTGATTACAATCTTCTCTACCCTTGGCCTAAACGACAGGATGTCCTCTACGGAATCCACCCGCGGCTTGCCTTCCAGCACAACCTCTTTACGCTTGGCGCTCAGATAGTCTTCCATACCCTCCATCATACCTAAAAAGGCTGTTTCCGCAGTGTTGGGGATGTAGGAGAAAACCGTGTTTTTAAGATCGAAATTAATAGCCTTCAGGATCTGGGGAACCAGAAGTTTACCCAGTTTTTTTCTTTCGTTATAAATATCAGGATCCGTTCCCCTTGAGAAGTATATCCTCTCAAAGCTGCATGACTTTTTCTCGGTAGGTTTAATGAACTGATATTCACCAAACTGCCCGTTCTTTTTCACGATCAATGCATGGCCAGGGCTGATTTCTTTGATCTGATTATAATCAACATTGAAAGCGGTTTTGATGGCCGGCTTCTCAGAGGCCACTACGATCACTTCATCATCGGCATAATAATAGGCAGGTCTGATACCCGCAGGGTCTCTTGCCACAAAAGCATCACCATGTCCAACCATTCCGGCCATGGTATAACCACCATCAAAATCTTTACAGGCGCGGCTCAGTACCTTTTGCAGGTCAAGTTCGCTTTCTATTACCTCAGTGATCTCCTGATTGGAGTACTGCTCCTTATATTTTCTGAAGATATCGTTGTTTTCTTCATCGAGGAAGTGGCCTATTTTCTCCATTACCGTAACGGTATCCACTTTCTCTTTGGGGTGCTGACCAAGCTTTACCAGGATGTCGAACAGTTCATCCACGTTGGTCATGTTAAAGTTTCCGGCCACTACGAGGTTACGGCTTCTCCAGTTATTTTGCCTTAGGAAAGGGTGACAGTTTTCTATACTGTTCTTGCCGTGGGTTCCATACCTCAGGTGCCCCAGCCATAGCTCTCCGGTGAAGGCACAATTCTCTTTCATCCACTTTTCATCGTAATACTTGTGACCTCCTTCCTTTTGGGCTTTTCGGTACTTTTTGCCGACCTTCTCAAAAATCGTCTTTATCGGGTCCTGATCAATGGATCGGTAACGACTGATATACCGCAGGCCTGGCTTAAGGCCAATCTTGATATTGGCAACGCCGACACCATCCTGGCCCCGGTTACGTTGTTTCTCCATCAAGATGTACATTTTGTTTACGGCATAGGTCGGTGAACCGTATTTTTCGATGTAGTAAGATAGTGGTTTTCGTAGCCTGATCATGGCTACACCACATTCGTGTTTTATGCTGTCACTCATGCGTGGAAATTAAAATGCAAAGCTAACACTATTAATAATTCTCATCAAACCATCTGGT
>NZ_SMLW01000425.1:0-5834 GCF_009711405.1 Fulvivirga kasyanovii
TTTAACTAATAAAGATAAGAGAGCTCTTCACGATGTTTTGGCAAAGACGAGGTGCAGGGTAAAATAGTGGCGTGCATGACGCAGAACCCACTGTGGGATTTCTGCCTTAAAGTAAGTGGTAATAACAAATAACAATGAAGCAAATAATACTAAGTATTTTATTATGTATGGTGCTGGTTGCATCTGGCAAGGCTCAGGAAGTGAGGTTGACCAAAGATAACTGGCTTTCCCATCCGGAAATTGTAGCTACGAGAGATGTTTATAAGGAAATCCGGGCTTCTATAGATGATAAAACCCTGCAGCATTATCAACGTACTGTGGCTGCAATGGGGGAGTATGTTCATTTAGAATCCGCTTATGTTGATTCTGGGTTTAGGGTTAGGCTTTTGAATGTCAGCCAGACGGACGAGATGGGTTCTTATGACGCTGAAATTTACTATGATACATTAAACAGGTTAAGATTTGTTTACATAAAACTGGTAAGTTATAATAATTACAATGATCACGCCGAGGAAATAGAATACCGCATTTATTATCCTATAGACCCGGAACCCTATAGAATTCCAATGTGGACGGTAAAATCAATCAACGGCAAACGAGTGGAAATAGGGAGTGAGGTTGACATTGCTGATGTAGTGGAGAACCTGGATCTTCGCAATCCTTATGCTGAGTTTCATAATGATCATTAGGAATTACAGTTTAATTATGAAACATATACACATTCTGATCTTTTACACGGCCATTGCTTTAGTAGGATGTCAAAAGCATTCTCACAATAAAGATGGTTTGCTTGATGATCAGACGGATATCATTGAAACGGAAGGTACCCAAAAGGTTGATTCTACGGGTTATGATTCTTTTATCACTTATAATGATTCTGCGCTATCGATCATCGGAGTGGTGCAGACTTCAGATATTACTAGTGATTCCAGGTTAGGAATTAAGGCTGATTATCAACTAGTATCTTCAAAAAGGGACTTTTACTTAATTGCGGATACTGACCTGACTGAATATTGGGGGAAATGTGTGAAAGTAGAAGGCTATTTTCCATCCGGATGGGACATAGAGACAGAAAAAAATGGAGGGAACTGGACTTGGGGCAGAACGGCTATAGCAGTCAATTCTATTACTCTGATTCAGGCAGGTGATTGCAATGCTCTGATAAGGCAAAAGCTAAAGCATATAAATTTGTCGAGTTACCCTGACACCTTACAAGGGATTATAGTAAGGCGTCAAAGGTTGGCTCCCGATATATCATCCGATTACGAGATCGTGTTTGATGAGCCTATTGAAAACCGATCAGACGAATCAATACAACTTGAAAGTATGTTAATTTATCCGAATATAAACCTTCGCACTCTAAACCGAATAATTGATAATAAAATGCAATGCACAGCATACGGCCGTATGGTGGGAGGGTACGCGGAAAGGATGGTATTTGAAACCGACAGTATAGTAATACAATGATAAAATTGCTTCCCATCTGGTCTCACTGAAAACTCTGTGGAGACCATGGGAATAACCATAAACAATAAAAAATGAGCCTATTTAAAAAACTATTTGGTAAAGAAAACCAGGAGGAAAAAGTACAATCTGATAACAGCGATTTCAAAACTCCTCAAAAATCTGACTGGAAGTCGTTTGAAGAATTATTTGAGCAAAATGCCGGATTATCATTCGAAAAGCAGATGATTCTGGGGGATGTAATTGGGTCGAACTCGTGGCAATTTGATATGGGGTCTGGCACAATATCTTTTGGAGACGCCTTAAGGTTTCCCGTCCAGGTTATAGGCTCCCTGTCGTTTAACGACTCTTCCTGGATGTGGGGATGGGCCAATGCTAAAAGTGGGATCCCTGAAAACCTGTTGGTGCAGTCTAACGAGTTGAAAAAACTGGGAGAGCAAAAGCAAATACCTGAATTGACCGACGGACACTTTTCGGTGGAAGAAGGGTTTGAACACAAAATGGGAATGGCGGCCTGTGGGCTCTTTAAGTCCAAAGCATACTATTGCGCTAACTACGGACAGGGAACCCTGGTAGTGACCATTGACAGCAAGGCGATTCCGGATATCGACAAAAACAGGTATGAAAAAATGCTAACAAGCTTTCCGCAATTAATCAGCAACATAGACATAAACCACAAAGCTGCATTTATAAACTACCTTATTGATCGCGAGTTTCAGTTAAAGGAGGAAAATGATAAAATTGAAGGTTCAAAAGATGGCAAAACCATCACCGGGGAATTTGATGATATGGGAAGGCTGAAGAATTTAGGAGGGAAGATATAACTACTCAAATGCATTCAGGTAGGATAAAATTTCTTAAACCATGGCATGCTACCGATGAAAATCTGGAGCTGCAGCTTAGAAAGGAGATTTCAGTGGGCCATATTCTATATGGAAAAGAAGTAAAAACTATAGCACGCAGGCAAGATAATGATGATGTCCTATTTAAGCTGGCTAACACTGACTTTCAATACGCGATGGTGCATTTAACATGGTCATCAAAATAGTAATCCAGACCCTAAATACCCTTTGACGCGAACATTTAAAGATGCTGATGAGGTTTTTGAGAGATTAATTTTGGAGGATAACAATAACTGGGTGTAAATGAATCTTCAACGAAAAATAGAGAAGATAGAGCAAGACATTGATGTAGGGATTAAATTTAAATCTGCAAATCGTCTCAGAAATTTGATAAACCAATATCCAAATGAGATTTTTATTTGGGAGCGATTGGCTGAACTCTACTATGAGTCGGGGTTTTATGATGCTGCTGGAAAGTATTGGATTTTTACTCCACCAACTGAAGATCGAATAAAAAAATGCGTGGATATTTATTTGAAATCAGTGAATTACTCCGGAACACAAGTACTTCGGGATATAACATTTAGAGGAGATAAAAGTAAACTTCCTGAATATGCAAAAACTAAGTTACTCGAGCTGGAAGCCAACAGCAGGTTAAAGTCAAACCATGTACCCACATTCAAGCCATGGAAGAATGAGAGGAAAAACCCAGGTGAAAAACATAAACCTACGTTTAGAGATAGATTATTAATATTGGGAGTGGTAAGCGTTCTGTTGTTGATAGTTTTTTGCCTTTTTGTCGGTTTTATAACTGTTGTTAGCTGGCTTTTCTGATTTGGTAAAGCAGTGGCTTATCACCATCTCCGTCATTCCTGAATTTTCATAGACAAACGGGATCTCATGCATACATTTAAAGAAAATATCAGGAATCTCCTTGATCCGGGGCCTATAGCTGTGCTTATGTTTCCTGCTTCCCAACGGATGTAGGTGCTCTGAACCTGAGGCCCCGTGATTAAGTGTGTAGTTGAAGGTTTAGGCACTGCCCATATCCGGGAGACCCTGAATATTTCTATGAAGTTTGGTAACCATATTCCAGGGTGCAATACAGAAATTTCAGGGTGACGATTCAGGAGGTTTTTTCGCGCATTTTTATGCAGAAGTACAGTGGAAAATATCAGGATTCTCCTGATCGTGTTTATGTCATATTGTTATACGGAAGGCGTTGCATCATGAAACGACACACTCAAAATTTCCGTAAACAGATTATGCCACTTCGCGGCATTTGGTGTACATGCATCTGATTAAACTTTGCATTTGCTCTGAACCTGAGGCCCCGTGAACAAGTGTGTAGTTGAAGGTTTAGGCACTGCCCATATCCGGGAGACCCTGAATATTTCTATGAAGTTTGGTAACCATATTCCAGGGTGCAATACAGAAATTTCAGGGTGACGATTCAGGAGGTTTTTTCGCGCATTTTTATGCAGAAGTACAATGAAAATATCAGGCGCCTTCTCAATCGTGTTTATGCCTTATTTAATTACGGAAGGCTCTGCATCATGAAACGACACACTCAAAATCTCCGTAAACAGATTATGTCAATCATGATACATTATAGCCAAAGCTAAAAATAAATGAAGCTCACCGAATACCAGCCTACCGGCCAGCTCAGGCCATTTATTAAAGCTTACAGGATCATTGAGAGTGACAATGAGATCATCAACAGGGTAGTGCCCAACACTTCATTTGCGCTGGCTTTTCGTTTTAAAGGTCAGATAACTTACCTCGACACTAATAACCAACAAACTTTGCCCTCAGCCACTTTCTCCGGCTTGAGGAAAACCGTCCGGCTCATCAACTACGCGCCAAAAACTGCTGCCTTGATTGTGCTGTTTTCAGAAACCGGAGCATCCGCCTTTTTCAAGCCGCCAATTTTTAGCCTTTTCGAAGAAAGCGTTTCATTAGATAATTTTTTTCATCACTCAGAAATCTCATCCGTGAGTGACCGGTTAGCCGAAACTGAAAAATTTGAGGACATGATTATTCTCATTGAAAAGTTTCTGTGCTCAAAGCTGCTCAATGATAAACCAGATTATCTTGTGCAGGAAGCTGTAAACCGGATCCATTCTTCCTGCGGATCTATTCGTATAAGCAAACTGGCAGATGACCTTTGTATCAGTCAGGATGCCTTCGAGAAGAGGTTCAGGAAAGTGGTGGGAAGCAGCGCCAAGCAGTTTTCAGGCATTGTGCGGATGAATGAGATTATTAATAAAAGCCCTTCTTTAGAGTCTTTGTCAACTATTGCCCTGGATCATGGGTTTTACGATCAGCCTCATTTCAATAAAGAGTTCAAACTTTTTACCGGACTAACCCCTACAGCGTTCTTCGGTGCAGCCTCTTACTGGTAAATCAATGATTTTTTACAATCATTAGCCTTCAATCTTCCTCAAGTTTACTTTATCAAATTTTAGAAACTATGAAGTATTTATTAACACCAGGCATCTGGCTGCTGGCCCTGGTATCGGCTGCATCTGTTGTGGCATGTGTACCGGATCAGACTGACCAGCCTGACAACAAAGCAACTATGGAAGTAATTAACGAACAAACCGCAAACAAAGAAGCTATTCGAAACCTGTATGAGGTTATCCTTAACGAAAGGAAATTTGAGCTTCTCGATAATCTGATTTCAGAAAACTATGCCAACGATCAGGGAGGCAAAGGGGTAGAAGGATTTAAAATCGGTATCTATCAAGTAATTGAGGCCTTTCCCGATGCAAAGTGGGAAATAGAGGAGCTTATCGCGGATGGCAACAAAGTGATGATCAGGCAAAGGGTTAACGGCACCCATGAGGGCAACTTTCAGCATATTGCACCAACAGGTAAAACCATCAGTAATCACGGGTATGCGGTATATACTTTTGAAAGCGGTCAGATTATTTATCACCAAATCATGACTGACCGCCTGAGCTTTTTACAGCAGTTGGAAATATTACCGGCAGATTTTTCCAGTCTTACGAATAGGTCCGGCGACCACGTGATTTTTGTAGACAGGTTTACTGTTCCGCGAAGTGCTTATGGCGAGTTTATGAAGAAGGTGGCCTACAACAGGAGCTACATTAAAACACTTCCCGGCTTTATTGAAGACAATATGATGGTAAATGAAGGGGATGCTGACCCTGTTGAGCTCATTACAATTGCCGTTTGGCAGAGCCAGAAACATTTGGAAGCAGCCAAAAAATCTGTTCAGGACGAGTACCGGAGAATTAATTTTAACCCGGCAGAATTTACCAAAGAGCACGGTATTACAATGGACAGGCAGGTGTATGCAGCCGTTCATTGAAACGGTTCATATGTCTGTCCACTCTGTTGTTGAAGTTTTTTCTCCCCGGTGGCTGTCTCCAGACAGCCACCTTTAAACACTTAATTACTTCCTGCCAGAGCCTCTTGAAGCTTTGTGATGAATAGTTTTGGGTTTTATGCTTCTGTCCGTACCACTGATCGGTTAAGCTTTACCAAACTTTCGGAAGTTTA
>NZ_SMLW01000425.1:5844-9838 GCF_009711405.1 Fulvivirga kasyanovii
GGCTCTTCTCTACTACACTTTCAAAATTGCACAGCAACACAACCCCATCTTTTGGGTACCGGTGCTTTAAAAAAAACATAAACAACATATCGATAATTATCGATATGTTGTTACATTAGACCTATGAATATCGTAGAGGTAAGCAAGGTGCTATCCAATAAGGCCAGGGTTGAAATACTGGATTGGCTGAAAAGCCCGGAGGAAAATTTTCCACCGCAGGTCAATGTGCCCAATTTTGATGACGGGGTATGCGTGTGCCATATTCAGGATAAGCTGGGTTTGTCGCAGTCCACTACCTCCCATTATTTAACCATGATGGAAAAGGCAGGCTTGCTAACGGGTAAAAGAATAGGGAAGTGGACTTATTATAAAAGAAACGAAGCAAAAATTGCGGAGTTTATACAATCTCTTGCTGTCAAACTTTAAACCAACATAACATGGATCAGGAGTTAATTGAATTAGGGGCAAAGGCCCTGAAAAAAGCTGCTTTAAATGAGCAGGCCAAAGAATACTTGTTAAATAATGCCACATTGTTCCATGCCCTCAAAAAGGCGGCAGACCGGTACATAGGCGGAGAAACCATGGAAGAGACGATAGCAAAAGTGGTGCTTGAAAATGAAAAGGGGTATAAGTGCTCTATGGAGTTTATGGGTGAAAATACCATCACCGAAAAGGAAGCCAATGCAGCTACGGAGGAGTTTATAGAAATGGCCCGTCAGATTGAAAGTCAAAACCTTTATTCAACCATCTCACTGGACCTTTCACATATCGGCCTCGCTATATCCAAAGATCTGGCCCTGGCCAATATCACGCGTATTCTGGAGGCAGCAGCGCCTAACCATACAGAAGTTATTATCAGTGCTGAGGGAGTAAACCGTACGGATGACGTGTTGGAAACGTATATGGCGGCAGCAAAAGATTATAAACAGGTGTCTATAACCATGCAGGCCTACCTTCACCGCTCTAAGGACGATTTTCAGGAACTTGCCAAGTTGCCCAACAGGATCAGGCTGGTGAAAGGGGCTTTTGATACTCCTGCCCACCTTTCCCTGTCCCGTGGCAGAGAACTTGATGAAACCTATCTGAATTACCTGGATGCGCTATTGTCTCAAGGCCACCTTTGCTCTATAGCCACGCACGATCACAACATACAGCAGGAAGCGCTCCGGTTAATAAGTAAACACCAGCCATCAAAAGACATTTATGAGTTTGAGAGTTTGTATGGCATACAAATGGAGCAACTGGCCGCCATAAAGGACAAAGGCCACCCGGCTAAGGTCTACTTCGTGTACGGCAAAGAGTGGTACCTCTACTTATGCAACCGCATAGCAGAGTACCCGCTCAACATTTTCAGGGCGATCAATGATATAGTAGGTTGACGATCCGGGGATGAAAGTCAATAAAAAGCCCTGCCATGTCATTCAGGTGTTTTCATGTTCCTACGAATATGACAAGAAGTACAGAAGCTATGACTCCAGGAAGGACTATGTGACCTGGAAGGGGGAGGTTAGCTCCGGTACTTCAGCGGATGGCGATGAGGTGGTTATCAGCCGCAATTGCTTCGAGAAAGTTGAAGGGGTATTGGGAGACCTGGTCATTTTGATTGACAATAATTTTCACACCTTCGAAGACTATTTAAACCTTTTGAAGCTAAATGCCCAAAGATGTGACGATGAAGGCCAGCTCAAACAATACTATGAAAAGCACCTGGCCCGGCAGCGAAACCTGATTTTTGGTTCGGTCAAGCTGTTTGGCCAGCATATCGAAATATTTAAGATCCGTTTTGATAAGGAAATAGAGCTTTTTCTGAATTGGGACTATTGGAATGTGGGAGAGCCCCGGAGGGAAAATTTCAAAATAGCAGAATTGAAGGAGGGTGCTCCTGTCAACATTTTGATCGATGGCAAAAGGGACTTCTCACTTTCAGGAAGGAGAAAGCGGATATACCTGGAAAACAACTACATCATCGAATATAAAGGATTGTTTAATACAATATCGGTACTGAGCGAAAATAAGGTTTTTAGTAAAAAGGTGCCCGATGACTTAAAGGAAGTAGACCTATTGAAGCATTTGAGATGAATAAGGCCTAACTTGGCTGTACGATAATTTTAAATGCCGATACCATGGATATTAAGCTTTATCACCATATCAAAAGGTTCGTTGATATCGATACAAAGGAATATGAGCAGATCATAGGTTATTTTGATCCTGTTACTTTGGCCAAAAAAGATACCCTTATTTACGGCGGAGAGAAGTGTGATAAAATTTATTTTGTATTGGAAGGCTGCCTTCATGCCTATTTTATTGACAATAATGGTGCGGAGAAGACCATCCAGTTTGCCATTAAGGACTGGTGGATCACCGATTTTCTGGCCTATCATCACCGGAGCAAGACAGATTTCTTTATACAGGCCGTTGAAGTCTCTGAGGTACTTTGCATCTCATATGCGCAGCAGCAGAAATTGCTTTCCTGTCACCCCGTAATGGACAGCTACTTCAGGCAGGTTTATGAAATAGGCTATGGAGCGGCTATTAAGCGGTTACAATATATTTTTACTTACTCCAAAGAAGAGATATTCTATAGATTTAGAGATGAATTTCCCGAGTTTGTCAACCGCATACCCCAGTATCTGGTAGCTACCTATCTTGGCTTAACACCAGAATACCTGAGCAAACTGAGAAGTAAAAAGGTTTCTTAAACTGGTTCAAGTTTTTTCTTTGAGGTGACGAATACCTTTGCCGGCAAGTAAAAAAACAAATAAATAAGGTATGAAAAACATGAAGATATTAGCCCCTGTACTCATAGTGATTTTGTCAGCCTGTAATACTGAGAAAGCACAGAATAACCAGGACCAGGTAAGCGAAGAAGTTGCAACAGAAAGCGCCCAATTGAAAGCCATAAAAGAAGATTTGCCCACCATTGGTTTGTTAATGTATGATGGCGTACTTACTACCGAAGTCACCGCTGCGCTGGACGTATTTGCAAAACCCTCAGAAGGTGGCGAGCAGCTCTTCAACGTGATCACCATTGCAGAGACCGATGCCCCGCTAATTTCCGAAGAGGGCTTGAAAATGATCCCCGATTATACTTTTAAGAATTGCCCCGCTTTGAATGTGCTGATAGTACCCAGCGCCTACGATATGCACGCCCAGGTGAATAACAGCAAAATTGTCAGCTTCATTAAGGAGAAAAACAACGAAACACAATATACCGTCAGCAACTGCGCCGGGGCACATTTGATAGGAGCCTCAGGCATTGCAGATGGTAAGAAAATAGTCACCTGGGTTGGTGGAGGAAAAGAGCTTCAGAAGAATTATCCAAACCTTCTTGTGCAGGACGACTCGTTGATAAGCTATGTGGAAGATGGGAAATTTCTTTCTTCCAACGGCAACCTTGCCACCTACATATCATCATTGGAGCTGCTTGAAAAACTGACCAGCGAAAAACACAGACAATTTGTAGAGTCATATTTATATATTGACAGGCTTAGGGATTGGGAGTAGAGAGATTTTAGCAAAGAGCATAATGCTAACAGGAATTCACAAGGGTTCCTGTTTTTTGTTTTAGGAGTCTGTTAGTTTAAATTTTACATATATATTTGTGTGTTTTTTTGTTTGATAAAAAGCTTTAATTTACTTTTCTTGAGTATTGTATAAAACACACTTATGAAAAAACTTGCCTTATTCCTTGTTCTGACATCTGCTTGTTTTGAGGGCGTGGGACAAAAATGTTACACATCGCAACTTTCAAACAGAGGTGAAGATAGTCTGTATAAAACTTATCGTAACTCAAGAGATTCTTTTGTTCGGGAGGGGAGAGTACATGAACTGGATGAAGTGGACATATGGGAGTTGGATTCGTCATATGCCGAACCGTGGGATGCGGAGGCTCAACAATGGGGAGAAGCAAACTCTAAGGCAATCAGAGAAACAGATGAAAATGCTAAGCCTACTCTTTACGCTTCATACAATAGGAGTAGTCCGGTAGAAAAAT
>NZ_SMLW01000384.1 GCF_009711405.1 Fulvivirga kasyanovii
ACAGCCTGTAGCCAATGCAGGAACGGGAGGAAATATGTGTGGAAAAGATGCAGGAAATCCTTTTACATTTTCAGCGGTAGCAAGCAGTGGTACAGGAACCTGGACACAGCAAAGTGGCCCCGGTATTTCAACTTTTGCAGATAGCAATCTGGCAACAACCTCTGTTACAGTAGACACTTATGGAACCTTTGTATACAGATGGACAGAGGTTAATGGGGGGTGTTCAGATTTTGACGAAGTAACCGTTATATTTTATGAACCTACAGTGGCTGATGCCGACCGAGGTAATGGTACTCCTTATGATGAGTGCGACCAGACATTTTTACTGGATGCCGTTCCGAGTGTATCCGGAAGCAGCGGAGTATGGTCTATGTTGAGTGGCGCAGGAGTGGCTACTTTTACAAATAGTACCAGTCCAACTACTCAGGTTTCCGTTAGTGCTTATGGTAACTACGTATTCCGTTGGACAGAATCTAATGGGGTTTGCACCAGCAGCGATGATGTAGAGGTGAACTTCTACTTGCAGCCAGTCGCTAATGCTGGTTCGGGAGGCAGCGAATGCGACCTTGATTTTACTTTTAATGCTTCGCCAAGTATTGGAACGGGTCTTTGGACACAAACCGGCGGTCCTGGTATTTCTTCTTTTGTCGACGCAAGCAATCCGGGAACAAATGTTTCAGTGGATACCTACGGTACTTATGTATACCGTTGGACAGAGAATAACAATGGGTGTGTCGACTTCGATGAAGTTACGGTGAATTACAACCAGGCCCCTGTGGTAATAAGTGTAGCTGATAACGGTACTGTGCTTTGTGAGCCTGCAACGGTCAGCCTTAGTGGTGAGATTGGAGGCGGAGCTACTACAGGTAGCTGGAGTTTGGTATCTGGCGGAACGGGTACATTGAGCGCCAGTAGTCTTACTGCGAATATTGTGACAGCCACATATATTGTAGCTCCTAATGAATATGGGCCTTTGGTTTTCAGGTTGACAACCGACGATGCAGATGGAGCAGGTCCATGTACTGCAGATTTTGCAGAAGCCACAATAACCATAAATCAGGCAGCTCAGGTATCAGCAGGTGCTGACTTCGAAATTTGTGAGGATGAAACAGCCACGATTAATGGTGTAATAGGAGGGGCAGCCACTTCTGCGACCTGGGGTGGAGGAGCAGGTACCTTTGGTAATGTTAACGATCTTAATACAACATATATCCCGACAGCAGCAGAAATAAATGCCGGTTTTGTTATCCTAACCCTGACTACTAATGATCCTGATGCTGCCGGCCCTTGCGTTCAGGAAAGTGATGATGTAAGAATCACAATTAATGCTTTGCCTGAAGTAGCTCTTACCGGTTTAAATTCTGTATATGCGGAAAATGACGCCCCGGTAGAAATGGAAGGCTTTCCTTCGGGCGGTACTTACACTGGTCCCGGGGTTAATTCCGGAACCAATATTTTTGATCCCTCCAATGCCAATATAGGCAGCGGAACCCCTAACCAGATTGTATATGAATATACGCACCCGGTTACAGGTTGTACTAATTCTGATACCGTACAGGTTATTGTTAATGCAGCTACTACAATCAACTTTACTGTAGATGGTGCTACAATTGATAATAACACAGGTAATCAGCAGATATGTGCTGAACAAGGACTGGTGAGGTTGTTTGGCAGCCCATCTGCATCTACAGGCCTTTCTCCTACCAACTTTACGAGCACTACACCAGGATTAATAACCCAGTCCGGAGGACAGTACTATATTCAAACTGATGGTTTTGGTCTTGTATCTGATACAGTTAGAATTCAGTATACCTATACCAACTCTGATAATGTTACCACCATTATATTTAAAGATGTCATAATCTTTGGTAGCCCGGTAGCGGGAATATCTGTAACTAATTCATGTATAGAGGATGTTATCACGTTTACCGATGCTACTTCCGTACCGGCTTCCACCTCTTTGATGAGCTGGGTATGGGATTTTGGGGACGGAACATTTAGCAACCAACAAAACCCGACGCATACCTATGAAGATCCGGGGATCTATACCGTCAAATTAACGGCTATAACTGCTCAGGGGTGCTCTGACCAGACTTCTCAGGTTGTTCGGGTTGGAGAAGTTCCTGAAGTTAACTTTGACAGATCTGAAATTTGTAATGGTGATGCAACAGAGTTCCGTGATCTGTCAGATGCAGGCTCAATAAGTACTATTGTAACTCATACCTGGGATTTTGGCGATGGTGAAATGATTACCGGTCCGTCTGGTGATGTTATTCCAGCCGGTACCCACGGTGGAAGAACTACAGGTACTTATATGCATCCTTTCCACGAGTATATCAACGTGGGGAATTACGATGTTACCTTAACGGTGGAGACGAATGATGGTTGTACCAATTCGGTGACAAAGAATGTATTTATTCTGCCATTTAACATTATTACTATCCTTCCGGAGACGGCTTATGAAGAAGACTTTGAAGCTGATGCCGGAGGCTGGGTTGCGCAATCCAATGAAAGTGCCGTAGGGGATTCAAGTTGGATTTGGAGCGTGCCTAATGGTTCTGTAATCAACAGTCCGGGCAACAAAGCGTGGTGGACAGGAGGTAATTCAGGCTCTTATTATCCATCAGAAGATTCCTACATCAATGGTCCTTGTTTTGATATTTCCGGTTTGAACAGACCGATGATTGCCATGGATATCTGGGTTGATACACAGGATGGATTTGACGGGGCTGTGCTGCAGTACTCTATTGATGGTGGCATCAGTTGGCAGAATATTGGCGTTATCAACGAGGGTATTAACTGGTACAATACGCAGGGTATTATTAGTAGACCGGGAGACAGGCCGGGCAACTTTAATGAAGGTGATCAGGGCTGGACAGGACAAACAGGTGGATGGGTGTCTGCGAGGTTTAGCCTGGATGAAATTCCTGTAGCTGAAAGGGATCTGGTGCGGTTAAGAATTGCTTTTGCAAGTGATGCCAACAATCCTCAGGGTACTGACCTTAATGGATTTGCTTTTGATAACGTCTTCGTAGGGAATAAGACAAGAACCGTATTGATCGAGCATTTTGCTGATACAGAAGTGGATATCAGTAATCAGGCGAGTGATCATTTCGAGCAGATCAAAATGAACCAGATAGCTGCTACCGGAGTTTCTGATTTTACTTTACTGGAGTATCACATAGCCAATTCGGGTGGAGATCCTTTTAATGAGGATAACCCTGGAGATCCAAGTGCCCGATCTCTTTACTACGGAGTATCCCAGGCGCCAAATGCAGTACTTGGAGGCAACCAGTTCAATGGTAATCCATTTGAGATCTCAGCGGCTGATATTGACAGGAGGTCGTTGGAAGACCCGCTTTTTGAAATTACGATTGATACGGTTTCCAGTGGTGAAAAAATGCTGATCGCGGATGTTACCATTGAGGCGTTGGCGACTTTCTCCGAAGAGGTAACCATTCATCTGGCATTGATAGAAACAGAGATTTCCCATGATGGCAAAGTTTACAACAACGTGTTGAAAAAGCTTCTGTTCGGAGGAAATGGTGAAAGTCTGGCGCTTAACTGGGTACCTGGAACAACAAAAACATTGAGGGCCGAGTGGAATGTAGGTATACCTATTTACAATCCGGATAAGCTGCAATACATTGCTTTTGTACAAAACAAGACCACCCGTGAAGTATACGCCACAGCGACAAGCATGGCTCCTCCGAAAGAGGCTGAGCCTGTTACAGGGCTTACCGATGACCTACTTGATCAGGTTAAAAATATCAGTGTGTATCCAAATCCGGCCGATCAGGTGTTAAACTTTGCCATTGCAGAGAAAGCACTGGAAAGTTATACATGGAAGATTGTTGATCAACGCGGCGTGACCATGCAGGAAGGTAAGATCAAGTTTGACAATGGCTTGTTTACCACGAATATAGAAGACCTGTCCAATGGTATTTACTACGTAGTTATAGGTACTGATGATAAAGCTTTGATATATAGAAAGCTAGCAGTAATGAACCGCAAATAGCTTTCGCTTTTTAATGGCTGTCTGCATGAGTAGTTGGCAGATACATATACTTGCTATAACAATAATGTGTAGCGATAAAATCTTTGTTGAATAGCCCTTTAGCAGAGATTTTTCAATAGCTTTTGGGCAGGGCTGGATGGTACTGGTCTAAGTTTAGAACAGTGATTATCATGCTTTTCCGAGCGACAGAGTGATGGTGATTGTTTCAAAAGAATAATATGCACCTTAATAACGCTATTCCTCAATTCTCATGCTTAGCCCGAGCATGTATGCCACTTCCTGAGCGATTCTGGTGTCTTTAAGCTTATGACATTGTTGTTTGGCTAAATCCTTCGAAATATCAATAAGATTGAGATTTTCCCGGATTTGGGGAGGGATTGATGATAGGGATACGGAGTCATAGATAAGCAACTTTGGCTTAAGCCCCCAGTAAAGCAGGCACTCTTCCATACTGAAGAAGTTGAAAACTTTGTATCTCGTTATTTTTTCTAATGCCAGACTCAGCATGTTCCTGTCATAGGAGTCGGAGTCAATCAGGAAGATTACACCATCACGTTGTTTCATAGGGGCTAACTATTTTTATATAGCTATGCCAATAATGTGCCTTGCATGAAAAAAGCCACTACTTTTGAGTAGAGGCTTTTGTGTTTGGAGAATGTGTCTCTATTTGGGATTGCGGTCTCAGATTAAAACTTTCCTATAAATTATTAAGAGCTTGTTTTAATTCTTTGAAGGCTCTCTGGCACTGACTTGAAAGTACATTTACCAGTGACTGGATTTCGTCGGTTTTGTAGTTTTCTCTGCCATAATCTTCTATCTTTTTTACCACCGGCTTAAGTGATTCTATGCCCATAAAGGTAATTGAAGGTTTTAGTTTATGAGCGACATCTCCTACTTTGTTCCAGGATCTTTTGCTGATCAGCTTTTGCATTTCATTTATTGCAGAAGGTGTATTTGAAATGAAGGTTTCGATCATATCCCTCATAAAAACCTTATCACCGTCACATACATTGGTAAGGTAGGTGAGGTCTGTTACTTTTTCTTCCTCTGCCGTTGCTACTTCGCTGGTTTGAAGAGGTTTTTCTTTGGCAAACTTTGATATTACCTTATAAAGGTCCTCAGGCTGAAAAGGTTTGGATAGATAATCGTTCATACCAACCTCAAGGCACTTCTCATTGTCCCCCTTTATGGCATTAGCAGTCAAGGCAATGATGGGTATATAACTTTTTGGAGGTTTCAGTCCTCTCCTGATATTTTTTGTTGCCTCATACCCGTCCATTACAGGCATTTGGATATCCATTAATATGATGTCGTAGTCATTGGTTCTTAATCTCTCCAATGCGATGTATCCATTTTCTGCGCCATCTACTTCACATTGCCATTTTTTTAGAATATTGAGAGCATACAACCGGTTAATGTCGTTGTCTTCCACCAGAAGCACTTTGAGGCCTTTAAAGGAGTAACGCGGTGTGGTTTTAGCCTTGGAGGACTGTGGCTGCACCAGGTCCTTGATTTGTCCGGATTCATATGGAATTACAAATACGAATTTAGTGCCCTTGCTCTCGGTACTTCGTACTTCTATAGTGCCGCTCTGCAACTCCACCAGTTGCTTTACAATAGAAAGGCCCAGACCAGTACCACCATACCTGCGAGTAACACTCTCATCCGCCTGGGTAAAACTCTCGAAGATATGATTAACCTTCTCTTTTGGCACTCCCACGCCGGTATCACTAACAGTAAATTTGATATAATGTGTTTTATCCTCTTTATGATCAAGTTCCACATTTACTGTAATTTCCCCAATATGGGTGAACTTAACAGCGTTGCTTATGAGGTTAATGAGTATCTGGTTTAATCGCACCGGATCGCCGAGCAGTACAGTGTCAGCTTTAGGGTCTATACTGTATTTTAATTCTATTCCTTTCTCTTTACACTGAAATTGAAAAGTATCTATAACAGCACTTAATTGATATTTGATGTTGAACCCGATTTTTTCCAGCTTCAACTTTCCGGATTCAATAACCGACAAGTCCAGGATGTCATTGATAATTACCTTGAGATTTTCAGTAGAATTCTTGATGGCGTTCAAATAGCTCACCCTGTCCTCCTCACTGGTAGCCTCCGTCAGCAGGTTGACCATACCCGCTATACCATTGATAGGTGTCCTTATCTCGTGGCTCATGTTGGCAAGAAACTGCTCTTTGGCCTTTTGCGCCCTCAACAGCTCTTCGGCATCCTTTTTACGTTGGGTTATATCCCTGCAGTCAAGTATCAGCCCTTCAAAGCCTTCTTTATGTTTTAGGTTGATAGAGTTGAACTCCAGGTATTTGTATGAGCCATCTTTACATAAAAACCGGAATTCGATGCTTTCGTCATAAGGCTTCGTGGTACTTTTTTCGAACTCCATTTTGAAGTTCTTCAATGTTTCCGGCTCTACAAAATCAAAAAATATTTTGCCTATGAGGCTGAATGGTGCATGCCCGAGTGTTTCTTCCACGGATGGATTGTGATATAAAATGTTGCCGTTGTAATCAACAATGAAGATGATATCTGAACCGTCCTCTACAACTGCTTTGTAAAAGGCACCTTTATTTACATAGTCTGCCAGGCTTTTTATTGCTTCCATTTACTTTACTTAACAGGTTCGTCTTCCATTTCCTTCAAATATCGATAAATGGTGGATTTACCAATATCCAGCTTGTCAGCTACCTGTAATACATTATTGTCATATTTGTCGAGGTAATATCGTAGGATTTTAAAGGTATAATCCCTGAGTGTCATTTCTTCGAAAAGGAAGTTGGTCTCTTTCGACACACTGTTAAAGCTGATATCGTCGGCCTTGATCTCATTGTCATTGGCCATTACAGCGGCCAGTTCCATTATAGATTTTAATTCACGCACATTGCCGGGGAAAGGGTAACTTAATAGCTTTTCCTGAGCTTCGGCAGATAATCTTAAAGCCGGCAAATCGTTTTCTTTGGCAAATGCCTGCAGAAAGTGCTTGGCCAGTATTACGATATCGTTGCCCCGGTCGCGCAAGGGTGGGAGGTGGACCGGGAGTCCTAATAACCTGTAATAAAGATCCTCTCTGAAATTCCCTTTTTTGACTTCTTCTGCCAGGTCACGGTGAGTGGCTACTATTAACCTGATATCCAGTTTAATAATGTCGTTTCCTCCAATCCGTGTAAGTTCACGTTCCTGTATGACCCGCAAAAGCTTAGCCTGTAGGTTCAGATCCATTTCACCGATCTCATCCAGGAAAATGGTGCCACCTTCCGCTTCTTCAAATTTACCTATACGCCGGGTGTTGGCACCTGTAAAAGCACCCTTTTCATGGCCGAAAAGCTCACTTTCCATAAGTTCAGATGGAATGGCGGCTATGTTCACTGCTACGAACGGCTTCTTTTTGCGTTTAGAGTTATAGTGAATCGCTTTGGCCACCAGCTCCTTTCCTGTTCCTGTTTCTCCGGTAATCGAAACGGTGATATTGGTTTTTACAGCTTTTTCCAGCAAAGCAAAAACCTTTTTTAAGGCGCCACTGCTCCCTACAATACTTTTATCAAACTCATATTTTTCTGAGATCTCCTGTTTCAGGTGATCTATTTGCTTGACCAAGGATATATTTTGCCGGGCATTATTGATAGTGTTAAGCAGCCGGTTTTTGGTGTCCTCATCTTTAGTGATGTAATCGTAGGCTCCGAGCTTTAGCAGCTCTACGGCCGTGCCTATTTTTTCCTGAGCAGAAATAATTATAACCTGAATATTATCAAAAGCTTTGATCTCCGCTAAAACTTTTTCTCCTGGCATATCAGGCAGTGTATAATCAAGGGTGATAATTGACGGTTTTTGGTACAAGTTGTCCAAACAGTCTTTACCTGTAGAAAAAGTTGATACTTCAAAATCAGGATTAAGACTGAGCACATACTGCAAAAATTTGGTATAAGCAGGATCGTCTTCAACAATGAATATTTTAACCGGTTCCTGTTCGTACATACTGTATTGGTTTTATAGTTAGGTTTCTTAAATATAATAT
>NZ_SMLW01000228.1 GCF_009711405.1 Fulvivirga kasyanovii
TGAAATTGCCTAGGGTAATGTGTACTTTAGAGGCATTAATTGCGGATAATTTCTAAATTCAAAAAGTCAATTCGACTTATCGGAAAGTAATATATGCGAGAAGATTATTTAAGCGGAGACGGAGAAGGCTTAAGCCCGGCTGAAAAGGAGATAGAAAAAGCATTGAGGCCATTGAGCTTTAGTGACTTTACGGGTCAAAGCAAAGTGGTGGAGAATATTAAAATATTTGTGAGGGCGGCTCAGAAAAGAGGGGAATCACTCGACCATGTTTTATTGCATGGCCCTCCGGGACTGGGAAAAACCACTCTTTCGCATATTATAGCCAATGAGCTGGAGACAAATATTAAGATCACCTCCGGCCCTATTTTGGACAAACCCAGCGACCTGGCCGGATTGCTCACCAATCTGGAAGATCACGATGTACTTTTCATCGATGAGATCCACCGGCTAAACCCTATTGTAGAGGAATACTTGTATTCTGCCATGGAGGATTTTAAAATAGACATCATGCTGGATTCGGGACCCAGCGCCCGTACGGTTCAAATATCTCTTGCTCCCTTTACTTTAATTGGGGCTACTACGCGTGCCGGATTATTAACCAGTCCGTTGAGGGCTCGCTTTGGTATCAACGCCAGGCTGGAATATTATGACGCTGACCTGCTTGCCACCATTGTTCAACGGTCATGTGATATACTGAGGTCCCCCATTACCACGGAAGCTGCCTACGAAATAGCACGAAGGAGCCGGGGTACCCCAAGGATTGCAAATAACCTATTAAGAAGGACCCGTGACTTTGCTCAAATCAAAGGCGACGGCACCATCACCATGGAAATAGCCCAGGTGGCATTAAAAGCCCTTGATGTGGATGAGCATGGCCTGGACGAAATGGACAATCGTATTCTGTCTACGATCATAGAGAAATTCAAAGGCGGCCCGGTAGGTTTGTCAACCATTGCTACGGCTTGTGGAGATGAGGCAGAAACTATTGAGGAAGTTTACGAACCTTTTTTGATCCAGGAGGGATACATCAAAAGGACATCAAGAGGACGTGAGGCAACAGAGCTGGCTTATAAGCATCTCAAAATAGTACCTCCTGGGAGAGCCAGAGGCCTTTTTGATTAACACATGGTCATTTTCGCTGATTTTAACCTCACCGGAACGGTACAGGCCTAGTCTGTGTTATGCTGCCAACTGAACAAAAATTCAGCATGTAGCCATACAATAATGAATACTTCAAAAAATACTGCATTTATAAAAAATAAAGCCCGGGAACTGGGCTTTATGTATTGCGGTATAGCCAAAGCTGAGTTTTTAGAAGAGGAAGCCCCACGGCTGGAGAAATGGCTCAACCAGGGTATGCATGGCAAAATGAGCTATATGGAAAACCACTTCGAAAAGCGGTTAGACCCCACAAAACTGGTTCCCGGGGCAAAGTCTGTAGTAACCCTCCTCTACAACTACTACCCGCAGCAGGATCTCGCTAAAGATGGCTCTTACAAAATCGCCAAGTATGCGTATGGTAAAGATTATCACCTCGTGATCAAAGATAAGTTAAAGGATTTCATGTCTGCCATACATGAAGAAATCGGTGAGGTCGATGGGCGTGTGTTTGTGGACTCAGCCCCTGTAATGGAGCGTACCTGGGCACAACGGGCGGGAGCAGGCTGGATCGGTAAAAACAGCCTTTTGCTCAACAAGCAAAGTGGCAGTTTCTTCTTCCTTGCAGAACTGATTCTGGATTTGGAATTAGACCACGATGGTCCGGTTAAAGATTATTGTGGCACCTGCACAGCCTGTATGGACAACTGCCCCACGGATGCCATCCCTGAACCTTACGTGGTAGACGGAAGCAAATGTATTTCTTACCTGACAATAGAGCTCAAAGAATCTATTCCGGATGAGTTTAAAGGAAAGTTTGAGAACTGGGCTTTTGGCTGCGACATCTGCCAGGATGTATGTCCCTGGAACAGGTTTTCAAAGCCCCATCATGAGCCTGCTTTTGAACCTCATGAGCAATTGAAATCGATGAACAAAAAGGACTGGGAAGAACTGACGCATGAAGTTTTCAGCGAAATATTCAGAAAGTCGGCAGTAAAAAGAACCAAGTTTGAAGGGTTGAAAAGAAATATCTCATTTGCCAAAAATTAGGGGCACTCCTGCGATTGAGTTAGAAGTTAAAGGATCAGGCGGAATCTCTGGGGAGACTCTAACTTTTTACCTTCTATGTTTGACTGACAGTTGTTTGATAGCAATGAGCAAAAGCAGTTGGCAACTCGTATAGAATAACAATAGGTGCGGTTTATTGATTTTCAGTAGCAAGCTTCATATTCCACATTTTATTTTCCAATCCATTTGCTCCACAGGTTTTCAGTTTGGCCCAGGTTAAGATCATCCCGGCAGGAGAGCTCAATTTGAAGCACACAAAAAACCCCGGCAGGACCGGGGCGTAATCGGGGTATATGAAATGTTTAAGTTTAAACTGTTACGAAACATCTCTGCAAGACTGTTTCATGTTTATCGTTAAACTGTGCATAGCACCAGTTTTTTAGTTCGCGAACCTCGTCAGCTACTA
>NZ_SMLW01000087.1 GCF_009711405.1 Fulvivirga kasyanovii
TCTTCATATTCCTCCACTATCAGGTGGGCATTGGAACCGCCGGCTCCGAAGGAACTGACTCCGGCCCGACGGGGGTGTGAGCCACGGGTCCATGGGGAATGGGTCTGCTGCATATAGAACCGGCTCTTTGACCAGTCTATATGGCTGCTCGACGGGGTCGAATGAAGGCTCGGTACCAGCTCGCCTTCGCGCAACTGTAACAATACTTTGGTCAGGGCTGATATCCCGGCCGCTGATTCCAGGTGACCGATATTCCCTTTCACGGATCCCAGGGCACAGCGGATGGGGCCGCTTCCTAATCCGGTAAAGGCTTTCTCCAGGCCGCGCAGTTCTATCGGGTCGCCCAGGTTGGTCCCTGTACCATGGGCCTCTACATAGCTTATCGTGTCGCCGGGGACTCCGCTACGGATCAGGGCGTTTTGTACCACTTCGCTTTGGGCTTTCGGGTCAGGACTCATATATCCGCCCGTGTTGATCGAGGAGCCTTTCAGTACCCCATAAATATAATCTCCGTCGCGCTCGGCGGCTGATAGGGGTTTTAGTAATACGGCTCCTACGCCTTCGCCGACTACAAAGCCTTC
>NZ_SMLW01000187.1 GCF_009711405.1 Fulvivirga kasyanovii
GGTGATTAGCAGGTGGTTGAGTCCTGATCCACTGGCCGATGAGATGGCGAGTTGGAGTCCTTATAATTTTGCTTTTGATAACCCGATAAGGTTTAACGATCCTGATGGGCTGGCCCCTTTGGACAATATTTATTTAAACGAGCAAGGCAAAGAAATTTTCAGGGAAAAGAACGATCAACCTGATAGGACATTTCTAATCAAAACAACAAAAACAACAGACCAACTATATCCCGAAGGCACGCAAGAAGACCAAAAAGGTTGGTCGAACCCTATTTCAAAAAAGGAAGCCAAAACTACTGAGAAATTGATTAAAGCAGGCAACGTGGAAGGCGACCACATGGATAACCTAGTTGAACTTGTAGATAGAGATACACGCGCTGAATATGACCGTATTTCTAAACAGGACGATGGAAAAGGGGGAAGCGTTACTAGTCGTCCCGGGAACAATGTAGAGTATGGCGTAAGAGAAGGCAGAAACGGAGAATTAGTCAATGGTAAGGGCGCACCAAGAGCAGGGGGAGGGTTTATTCCGGGCAAATGGGATATGCATTCGCACCCAAGCGGACAAACTCGATCATCAGATGGTCTATATTATGGTGCTGTTCAAGCACCCTCTAAACATGACATTACGACTGCTACAAAAAATGAATACATCATTGGCAGGCGTGAGAACACTGTATATATTTACAATACAAGCGGCGTTATAGCTACCATACCTCAAAAATATTTTGTAGACCCGAAAAAATGATAAAAATGCTTAAACCAATCTTCATAATTGTATTGGCTATCTACACTAGTAATATAGCTATGGCCCAATCACAAGATAATCTGTACCTACAATGTCTTGAAAGGCACCTTGAAAAGCACCATAATCAGGAAGGGGGACAATTATATATCAAAAGTGTTATGGGTATTACTGATAGTATGCCGGAAGAAATCAAAGGGTTTAAAATAACCTATCTTAACACTGACCAACTCAAAGCGAAAACCAAAAAAGAAGGTTTTGTGATTATCCAAATATTCCCAATAACCAACGCAGAAAATATATTGAACCTAGATATCAATGAGTATTTAACTTATAGAAATAAAAAAAGAACTTATCTATCCATGCACAAGAGTAGCAACTTCAAAATCGGATGTGCCGATGGCCAGCTTACAATAATTGATGAATACTTTACGGGTAGTTAGATTTATTGCCCTAAGAAAAAATGAAAAAGATTATTTCAACTTGCTTTATATTACTGAATTTTTATTTCCTTACCCAAGCTCAAAATTCTGAAAACTTATATACACTATGTTTAAAGAAGCATTTAAGTGAATATATGGTTGATATCGGGGCTAAAATTCTTGGTCGGAGAGTTATAGGCATTACGGACGCTCTACCTGATACATTATTAAATTTTCAAATTCAATATGTGGGTGATGATGAGATTGAGAGCCGAGCCAAAAAAGAAGGGTTTAGCATTATTATGGTTTCGCCCATTATCAATGATAAAAACCTTCTTTATCTCAATATTTGGGACTGTGCTGTTAATAGAAAAAAGAAGCTCACCAATTACATAAGGATGGGGGGCAGTTTCTATACCATTGGGTATGTTAATGACGAACTTACGATAGTTGATGAACATCATGGGGGTTTATGAATAGCTCGCTACTCTGTCTGGAGGGGTAGAAGCATTGAATAGGTTTACCATTATAGGTAGTATAAAGAATTTTGTGTAAACGC
>NZ_SMLW01000466.1:0-2623 GCF_009711405.1 Fulvivirga kasyanovii
AGGAATCAATACTTCCCTTGCCTTGCTTCCTTCAAACGGTCCGACGATGCCGGCGGCCTCCAGTTGGTCTATAAGCCTGCCTGCACGGTTGTAGCCCAGTTTCAATTTTCTTTGGATCAGTGATGTACTTCCCTGCTGGTGCATGACAATAAGCCTTGCCGCATCGTCAAAAAGTGCATCCCTATCTGCCAGATCTACTTCTCCAACACCCGAGCTGTCATCGTCACCTTCAAACTCCGGCAGCATATAAGCCGACTCATAACCCCTTTGCGCTCCGATGTACTCACAAATGTTCTCCACCTCATGGGTATCTACAAAAGCGCACTGCAAACGGATAATATCTGAACCCAGCGACAGCAGCATATCCCCCTGCCCTATCAGTTGGTCTGCCCCACCGGTATCGAGAATGGTCCTTGAGTCGATCTTGGATGTAACCCGGAAAGAGAGCCTTGCGGGGAAGTTGGCTTTAATAATACCTGTAATTACGTTCACTGAAGGTCTCTGCGTAGCTACCACCAGGTGAATCCCAATGGCCCTTGCCAACTGCGCCAGCCTGGCAATTGGTGTCTCAACCTCCTTGCCGGCAGTCATCATCAAATCTGCCAGCTCATCAATGACAAGAACAATGTATGGAAGAAAACGGTGCCCCTTTTCCGGGTTCAGCCTTCTGTTTATAAATTTCGCATTGTATTCTTTAAGGTTCCTCGCTCCACCGTCTTTGAGCAGGTCGTAGCGGTTATCCATCTCTATACACAAAGAGTTTAGCGTATGCACTACCTTCTTGGTATCGGTAATGATGGCTTCTGCGCTATTGGGCAGCATAGCCAGGAAGTGCCGCTCGATCTTATTGAAAAGTGTCAGTTCCACTTTCTTAGGGTCTACGAGCACGAACTTGAGCTGAGATGGGTGCTTTTTGTACAGCAATGACGTCAATAGTACATTAAGACCTACCGACTTACCCTGACCGGTGGCACCGGCCATCAGCAGGTGGGGCATTTTGGCCAGATCTATCACATGCACTTCGTTGGAAATGGTCTTACCCAACGCCACAGGCAGCTCCTTGTCGCTGCGCATAAATTTCTCCGTAGAAAGCACAGACTTGATACCGACCATTTCCCTGTTTTTATTGGGCACCTCAATACCGATGGTCCCTTTGCCAGGGATCGGTGCTATGATCCTGATACCAAGCGCTGCAAGGCTAAGGGCTATGTCGTCTTCCAGGTTTTTGATCTTGGAGATCTTCACCCCTGCTTCGGGCACTATCTCATAGAGTGTAACGGTTGGCCCTATGGTAGCCTTTATACTGGAAATACCGATCTTAAAATTGACCAGTGTTTCGATGATCTTATCCTTATTCTGCTCAAGCTCTTCCTTCGTTACCTGTACTTTTCCCGAGTCAAAATCATCGAGCAGGTCGATGGTCGGATATTGGTATGAGCTCAGGTCAAGCGTAGGATCATAATTTTGCTGTGTGGAGACGGTCTCCTCTTCTTCCGCATCCTGCTCCACTGAAAACACCGGCTCATCAGGTGCCTCCTCTTTTTCGGGTATAGTTACATCAAGCTCAAACTCCGGTTTCTTTTTCGCCTCTTCCCGGGGCTTTTGCTCCAGCACTATTTCCTGCTTCCTGTTATTGTTATTTTCTTTAGGGGGAGTTATGGTTTCCGGTTCATTTACAGGCCAGTTATCTTCTTCATCCACATAGCCATCTACATTATCGTCCTCCTCGGGCAACGCTCCTTTGGCCTCTGCCACCTCGCGCTCCAGGCCATCCACACCTTCTTTTACCTTGCCCTTAAAATCAAGAATGGTGGTAACATTGAAGAAGTATATGATAAAGGCCAGCAGTGAGAATATGAGCAGCAGAAGTGTGCCCCAGCCGATCAGCCCTTCGAGTATGATGGAAAGCTGGTAGCCAATGCCTCCGCTCAGGAACCCCCATTCGGAAACACCTTCGGTGCTAAATACCAGGTAGCCCAGTAAAATGCTTAGCCAAAATGTAAAAAAGAGGCAAAAGGCAAATGTTGAGTATATGGATATGATCTCTTTGTGGAAAACAATCCTGTAGCCTATCAAAAACAGTAATGGCGGTGTAAAGAAAGCCGCCAGGCCAAACCACCTGAATATAAAGTAATGCGAGATAAAGGCGCCGTAAAGCCCCAGCCAGTTGTCAGCGTCGCGTCCAGACTCCAGCATACCTGTCTGCCCGATGGCTTCAACTACACTTTGGTCTGCCTTACCGGTGAAAAGATAGGAAACGAACGCTGTGAACAAAAACAGTGAACTGATCAGAAGAAAGAAGCCGGAGGTAAGCTGAAACCGCTTATCCTTGAAAAACCCGAAGTTGATCTTCAGCTTTTTCCTGCTCTTCTCCTTCTTGGATTGCTTAAAAGTATTTGATTTATAAGTATTCTTGGCCATGTTTTAAAAAAGACAAATCTAATAAAAAAATAACGCCCCGACCAATGCAAAAAATGCATTCGATGCACCGGATTTTCAAAATCAAAAGAGCGCTGAAACTATAGATTATATATTAAAATTAATAAAATCCGGGGGTATTTGAACGACCGGATCAAGGAATTATTTAGAGCAACCTTTCTTTTTGTATTTCAGTCTGTTACTC
>NZ_SMLW01000466.1:2780-12297 GCF_009711405.1 Fulvivirga kasyanovii
GCTTTGTTGATCTTTTTAATGAGTGCCGGCCCTTCGTAAATAAAACCGGTATAGACCTGTATGAGCGAAGCCCCGGCCTGCAGCTTTTCAATGGCATCATCAGCAGACATAATACCTCCTACTGAAATGATCGGAAAGTCTTTGCCCAGTTTGCTTCGCAAGAACCTCAGGATCTGCGTCGACCTTTCGCGAAGCGGCCTGCCACTCAGGCCTCCTGCACCGATGGCCTCTATTTTCTCTTTTGAGGTATTCAGCCCCTCACGGGATATGGTGGTATTGGTGGCAATCAGCCCGTCGAGCTGTACGTCCTTTACAATATCTACAATATCCTGAAGCTGGCTATCCGTCAGATCGGGGGCTATCTTTAAGAGGATAGGTTTTCTTTTTTCCTTTTGGTTGTTCAGCACCATTAACCCACTCAGGAGTTGCGTAAGTGGTTCTTTATCCTGAAGTGTCCGAAGGTTTGGGGTATTGGGAGAACTGACATTGACCACAAAGTAATCAACCTCAGGAAACAATGCTTCAAAGCAATATTTATAATCATCAAAGGCATTTTCATTAGGTGTAGCCTTGTTTTTACCGATGTTGCCACCAATAATTACTGAAGACTTCCTGGCTTTCAACCTTTCCAGTGCCTCCTCTACGCCACCATTATTAAAGCCCATTCTGTTAATGATCGCCTGGTCGGCAGGGAGCCTGAACAACCTCGGCTTATCATTGCCAGGTTGTGCTTTTGGGGTAACGGTACCTATTTCTATAAATCCGAATCCGAAACAATCCAACTCATCGATCAGCTTGGCATCTTTATCAAATCCGGCAGCCAGGCCTACAGGGTTTTTAAATGTAAGCCCGAAAAACTGCCTCTCCAACGACTGATCTTCTACATTATAGAGTTTACGCCAGAGGCCTTTAATGCCTGGCACTTTACCGGCAGACCTGAGCATATCAAACGTAAAATAGTGTATTTTTTCAGGATCAAACTTAAAGAATAATGGACGCAAAAAGGTTTTATACACAGTCAGGGAAGTTATTAAATGTCTGCGGCAAAGATAATAGTTTTATTCAACAAGCCGAAGTTCTCATAAGTAGTATAAGCGAACTAATATTATCACACAAAAGGTACACCTGAAATATGCATGTCTCAACAGGCAATATTGAGAATCGCATTATTAATCTTAACTTCATCATACAAAGAGTGATATTTGTATTCTAATGAGAGAGTTGGCATCCCCTCCTGTGAGCATATACACCCTCCCACAAAAACCTAATGACTATGACCGATGATATTTATATAACCGGTATAGGTGCTTCTGCCGGAGGTACCGATGCCCTAAAAACCTTCTTTGAAAACATACCTGAAAAACCGAATACTGCGTTCATCATCATCCAACATCTTGACCGAAAGCAGAAAGGCTTCACAAAGGAAGCACTAACTTCCAGCACGTCACTCCCCATCTCACAAGTAGATAAACGAACCAAAATAACTAAAAACCATATTTATTTAATTCCTCCCAAATACTATATTCTTCTGGAAGATCATCACCTGGTACTGGAAGAACGCCCTCCTCTGGAAAAGGTAAACACAGCGATCAACACCTTTTTCACTTCACTGGCCCGGCATAACGGGGACAAGTCCATTGCCATAATACTGTCAGGCTTAGGCTCTGACGGTGCCAAAGGATCACAATATGTAAAAGAACAGGGAGGCATGGTAATGGTACAATCCCCGGATTCGGCCACATACAGCAGCATGCCCCTCGGTGCTATTATTTCTGACCAACCCGATGTAATCGGCCCGCCTGAAAAACTGGCAAAAGACCTTATTTATTACATCAACCAACCTTCGAGCATTGATAAGGCTAAAGACATAACATCAAACAACCTCATAAAAGAAATAGAAAAGCCAGAAGCAGAACTTTCCCCGGCCAAAAAACAACACAACTCAGATCAGTTGGAAGCCATCAATGAGGAGCTGCAATCTTCCAATGAAGAGCTAAAAACGGCAAACGCGGAACTTAAGAATAAAATTGATGAGCTCACCATTCTCCATCGCGAAGTAAATAACCTTTTTATGAGCACACAGATAGCCACGATATTTCTGGACAGGGATAAGAGGATAAGGAAGTTTACTCCTGCAGTACAAAAGTATTTTAATGTGAGGGAAGGAGATATGGGAAGGCCTATATACCACTACACTAATAATTTCAGCTATGGCAAACTCCGTGAGGACATCGACGAAGTGTTGACTTCCATGCTGCCTGTAAATCGGGAGATAAAAGAGAAGAATGGTTATGCCCTGATGAAGATAATTCCCTACAAAACGAATGATATGCGTATTGAGGGGGTTATTGTTACCTTCATTGACATCACCGAGCTTAAAGAAACCAACCTGAAACTGGAAAATCTCACGAAAGACCTGAAAGAAAGAAGCCTAAAGCTGGAGCAGTCGGAAAACTATTGGAAAACATTAGTAGAAAACACTCCTGACATCGTATGCAGGCTCAACAAAAACGGCATCATTACCTATGTAAACAATAATATTTTCAACCACACGGGCATAGAATCCGGCAGGCTCATGGGGAAAAACCTGATGCAATTCAGGCTATTTATCGAGGAAGATGAGGTTAAGGAGCTTCAAAAACAGCTTGACATGGTTTTTAAGCACAAAAAGCAGATCAATTATTATCAGAACTTTTCTACAAATAACAGCCAAAAACATTTCTTTATTACCCTTTTACCTGAGTGGTCTGTTCAAAGTAACAAGCTTGAAAGTGTGCTTCTCGTAGGAAGGGACATCTCTAACCTGCGAAATATAGAACTAAGGATAGAAGACAAAAACCGCAAGCTGGAAGAGCTCAATCAGTACATGGATAATTTCGTGCATGCCGTAGCCCATGACCTGCGCTCCCCACTGACCAACCTTAAGCTCATTCTGGAGCTGATAGAAGACGAAAGTGACCCTGACAAGCAGGAATTTCTAATCAGCCGGCTCGGCAGGTCAGTAAGCAGGATTGATGATATACTCAATGGCCTCATTGAGATTATCGGTAGCCAAAAACGTACTGATGAGCTCGCTAAAAAAATCAACTTTCATCGGGTTATCAAAAAAGTGCTTGAGCAACTTAGCAATGAGCTTCCGAAAGATGTCGAGGTCAAACTTGATATCCAGGCAGAAACCATTGTCCACACCCGGGGCTACCTCTATAGCATCATCCGCAACCTGCTCAGCAACGCCATCAAATACAGATCGGATGACCGCCCGCTGGTTTTGAATATATCCACGAAACAAGAAGGTGAATATGTAGTAATGGATATCAAAGACAACGGCATAGGTATGGATTTTGAAGTAATAAAGCATGACCTGTTTAAGCCTTTCAAGAGGTTTACCTCTAAGGCCGATGGCAAAGGTATCGGATTGCATATCATCAAATCGATGATAGAGAAGACTGGTGGTAAGATTGAGGTAAACAGTGAAAAAGGAAAGGGGACAACATTTTCAGTATACTTTAAGAACCAATAAATCAGCTTATTATTGTGGATGTAATGCTAATTGACGATGACGATGACACTGTTTTTCTGATGGATGTTCTCTTTAGCAAATCAGATGCAGTGGACAAATACACTATTGAAACCAATGCCATAGATGCTTTAAAAAAGCTGCTTAAAAAGGAGCAGTTTCCCGATTGCATACTGGTGGACATTAGAATGCCAGAGATAAATGGCTTTGAATTTGTTGAGAAATACGAACAAAAATTGGGGAAATTACACCCCAATACCCAGATTTATATTCTATCAAGTTCGGCTCGCCAAAGTGACGAACAAAAAGCCATGAAATATAAATCCGTGAAAGAGTTCATTGTTAAGCCGCTGACCAAGAAAAAGTTAACTGAAATCAATGAAAGTGTACTTCGAAACAAATATATCCGGTATGACTAAAAACAATAAAAAGAAAGCAAAGAAGAACGTATCCCAGGCAAAACGTAACGAAGAGACAAATACCAACCCTAACAGCAGTCCCGTATGTTTTGCCCATACCGATGAAGTCAGGGATGAGTACAAATAGAGGGTCATTTCAAGTTGCCAGCTCTATTTTCCGATCCGTTTACTTTACCGAAGGTCTGCTATGATCTGTTCAGACGCACATCCAACCGGTTTATGATAAATTCCTTTTCGGTTACTGATAGGTCTTTGGCTCTCTCTTTGATCAGGGCATTTACCTCCGCCATTACTTCTATCTGCTGCACATCAAAGCCATGCTCTTCAATTTTCAGCAGGTTATCATAAGGCCCCCGGTTAGAGATAAGCTTCACAAAAATAGGGGCGGTTTCTACGGCTATAAAAAGTAATATCACAAATAGATTGGCCCAGTATATGGCCTCACTCTGGCTTGTGAGGCGATCAAGGGCTTCCATACGCGCCGCAGGGCCGTCGAGGGTTTGTCGTTCCATAGCCGTCATTTCCCCTTTCAATGTTTCATCTATTTTTTGTTGTTGAACGAGTTTCTGCGCTATCAATTCATTGTTCTTTGCTTTTAGCTCCGAAAGTTCGGCATCTACCCGGTCAGCATTTTCCTTTTTTATTTTATAAACCGGGCCAGGGTTGCGCTTGCCTGTACCTCCTGTACCGTCGGCTTCCTCCCTGGCTATACGTCTCAATTCATCTCTGGTGGCCGTTTTATCGGCTATTTCTGCTTTCAAAGCTGCTACTTCATCCGATAATTGTTGTCTGTCTGCCTCAAACCTGCCTTTAACCTCCCCTTCCTGTCGCGAAAACAACTGCTGCTCCATTACTGTCAGCTCACTTTTAATTTCGTTTTCAAAGATCTTCATCTCCAATGGCTTGGCTATAACCAGCGAAATCAACAAAGCCAGCAAAATCCTTGGAGTAGCCATCAGCAGCTCCTTCCACCAACGTCCCTCCTTCCGCATACTGGACACAATGTACCTGTCCAGATTAAAGATCATCAACCCCCAAACCACGCCAAAAAGTGCCGACCACCACACATTGCCCATCACCGTATAAAGTGCATAGCCACCTGCAAGGGCAGCAAAAATACCAGTAAAGAATATGGTAGCTCCAATACCGACATACTTGGTGGAATCGGTAGGGCACCGCTTTAGTAATGCAAGATTGGCCCCTGAGCACCGCCAGAAAAATACTTTGAGTTTTTCCATGAAGATAAAACGCTGATGAGAATATATTATTTCGAAACGCCTCCAACATATATGCCAACACCTAAAACCTAACCCCACACCACAGAACTGCCTCAAGACCTTGTAAAGTGTACTATTTTGAACATCGAAGTGTACGATTTTCCGGGGGCTGGGTGTTGGTTAATGGGGGCTGGTTACTGGGGCTAGGTGCTGGTTTACTTCGCAGAGTTGTATTTGCCTACTGCTTTTGCCGATTGCCTACTGATTTGCTGGTTGCTGGTCTCCGGGAGCTGGTTTCTAGGGATGGGCACTGGTTACTTCGCAAAGTTATTTTGCTTACTGCTCCTGCCGATTGCCTACTGATTCACTAGGTGCTGGTTTACTGATTTCTCGAGCTGGCGGCTGGTTATTTTGCCTACTGCTCTTGCCGATTGCCTACTGATTTGCTGGTTGCTGGTCTCCGGGAGCTGGTTTCTAGGGATGGGCACTGGTTACTTCGCAAAGTTATTTTGCCTATTGCTCTTGCCGATTGCCTACTGTATACCGCTGCCTCCTGCTTAGGTCTCCGATCTTCAGACTTTCAAACTTCACCGATCCATCGCTCACCAAACACCAGTTACTCCACCGGCTAATCAATCTCAAGCCCCCCTTCCAACACTCAACTCCTCGGATGGAACTCCTGTATAACTTGGCGCAGGTAGTCGCGGTCGAGGTGGGTGTATATTTCTGTGGTAGTGATGGACTCGTGGCCGAGCATTTCCTGTACGGCACGGAGGTCGGCTCCGCCTTCGATGAGGTGGGTGGCAAAAGAATGGCGGAAGGTATGGGGGCTTACCGTTTTCTTCATGCCGATCTTTTTTACCAGGTTTTTGATGATCGTAAACACCATTACGCGTGTGAGCTTTTTTCCTCTCCTGTTAAGGAAAGCGTAGTTTTCATGACCGGACTCAATATTAAGATGTACCCTGACATCGTCAATGTATATTTTCAGGTATTTCAGGGCGTCCCTTCCCACGGGCACCAGTCGCTCCTTATTACCTTTACCGATGATCCTCAAAAAGCCAATATCAGTGTATATGTTGGTAAGCCTCAGGTCTATTAGCTCTGAAACCCGCAGGCCTGAACTGTAAAGCACCTCCAGCATAGCCCTGTTTCGCTGCCCTTCGGGCGTGGAATGGTCGATGGCCTCAAAAAGCTGCTCTATCTCATGGTAACTTAGCGTGTCAGGCAGTTTCCTGCCAAGCTTTGGCCCCTCGATCAGCGCTGTGGGGTCGTTATCGATAAGTTCATCAAACATGAGGTACTTGTAAAATGCTTTGACCCCGGATAGCACACGCGCCTGGGTATGTGCTGTCATGCCCAGTTCATTGATGTATTCAAGAAAGTTTTGCAGGTGTGTAGCTTTAATATTTAAGGGGCCAACTTCTAAATTGGACAAGTCCACAAACTGTTTTAGCTTTACGATGTCATGAACATAGGCTTCGATGGAGTTCTCGGAAAGTGACCTTTCCAGTTTCAGGTAGTTCTTAAATTGATTGATGTAGGTGTCCCAGTTCATGATCCTATTATAATAAGGTGCATTATTTTTCCAGAATGAGCATAAGCTTAATACACCTGCTCCTAAATATCAGCAAAAATAGAAGAGGAACAGCAGCTTTTTGCCCATTTAAACCATTTAAATATAAAGGCAAATAAAAGTAAGCTAACCATACCCAATGAAAATCATCATTATTAACGGCCCTAACCTCAACCTGCTCGGCAAGAGGGAACCGGAAGTCTACGGACACCAGAGCTTCGAGACTTTTTTTAACCAGTTAAAATCCAACTTTAGCGATATAGACATAGAATATTTCCAGTCGAACATTGAAGGCGAGATCGTAGGCAAAATACAGGATAAGGGCTTTGACTATCAGGGCATTATTCTCAATGCCGGCGCCTATACCCATACCTCTGTGGCCATCTCGGATGCCATTGCAGCCGTACCCGCACCGGTCATTGAAGTGCATATATCAAACATTTACGCCCGCGAGGAGTTTAGACATAAAAGCATAATCAGCAAGGAGTGCATAGGTATGATCTCAGGCCTCGGGCTTGAAGGCTACCTGCTCGCGCTTACTTACCTAATCAATAAAGACAGCAACAATGGTTAGTTTCTATCCCGGTCCTTCCCGAGTAGATGAAAATATTCCGGAATACGTGCAGGAGGCTTACGATCAGGGGATACTTAGTCTCAACCACCGGAGCAAGGCCTTCATGCAGCTCTGCGAGCATACCATTGGCTTACTGAAATCAAAGCTTCACATTCCGGAAGATTATGTTGTATTTTTCACCTCGTCGGCTACAGAGTGCTGGGAAATCATAGCTCAATCGCTGATAGACGTTAACAGCTACCACTTTTACAATGGTGCTTTTGGCAAAAAATGGTTTGACTATACCCGAAAATTAAAGTACCAGGCCATAGGCTACCAGTTTGATCCCGAGCAGGAGCTGAAAACCGGAGAGATGGACCTTTCCTCAGAAACCGGTGTAATTTGCATTACACAAAACGAAACCTCCAACGGCACACAGGTAAGCATGCCCCGGATTGTAAAGCTCAGAAAAAAATACCCTGATCACCTGATCGCTGTTGATGCCACCTCCTCCATGGCGGGCATTCACCTGGACTTTAGCCAGGCAGATGTTTGGTATGCTTCCGTACAAAAATGCTTCGGCTTACCGGCCGGGCTTGCGGTTATGGTCTGTTCACCGGCGGCCATTGCACGCTCACGGAAGTTGCAGGAGAGCCGCCACTACAACAGCCTCAACTTCATCGTGGAGAATATTGAAAAGTTTCAAACGCCATATACGCCTAATGTGCTGGGCATTTACCTCCTCATGCGCGTTTTGGAAACCAGGAAGCCTATCGGAAAGATCGAAAAAAAGCTAAAGAAAAGGCTGAGAAATTACGAAGCCATTTTCTCAGAAAGCGAGCGGTTTTCATTACTGATAAGTAACAAAAATGTAAGATCGGAAACTGTGATCGTACTGGAAGGCACACAGGAAGATGTGGAAGCCATTAAGAAAACTGCAGAAAAAGAAGGCATAACGCTGGGCAACGGTTATGGTGAGTTAAAGCCCTCCACTTTCAGGATCGCCAACTTTCCGAGCCTGAAAAAAGAAGAAGTAAAAGCCTTACAAAAATTCCTAAAAAAGAATATATTACAATAGATAACCTGTTCATACATCTATTTATTATAGCTTTGCAGTATGTTTAATTTCAAGGATATATTTTCGGTCACGCTTATACTTTTTTCAGTGATAGACATCCTGGGATCGGTGCCCTTTGTAATCAATCTTCGTAAAAGGGAAGGCAAAATACACTCCGGGAAAGCCACTATTATTTCAGGCATGCTTATGATCGCTTTCCTGTTTCTGGGGCAATCTATCCTTAAGTTATTCGGACTGGATATCGGGTCTTTTGCGGTTGCCGGGGCTATCATTATGTTCGTTCTGGCCATGGAGATGATCCTTGGCATTACCTTATTTCGCGATGATGGCGGCAGCAATGGTGCCGGATCGATCGTACCACTTGCATTTCCGCTTATTGCCGGAGCAGGCACGCTCACTACCATTCTCTCCATCAGGGCAGTTTACCAGACGCCCAACATCCTGGTAGGGATCGTTCTCAACCTCATTTTTGTTTTTATTGTATTGAAATCTACCAACTGGCTGGAGAGGAAACTCGGGAAATCGGGTTTTGCGATCCTTAGGCGCGTATTCGGTATCATATTGTTGGCTATAGCTGTCAAAATTTTCAAAGAAAACATACTCATTTAAATGATCACCATCTACACAGACGGTGCTGCAAAAGGCAATCCCGGTCCGGGAGGCTATGGTACTGTGTTAATGGCCAAAGTCGATGGCAAAGCCTATCGCAAAGAGCTGTCAGAAGGATTTAGAAACACTACCAACAACAGAATGGAGCTGCTGGCCGTGATCAAAGGGCTGGAAGCTCTGAAAAAAGCAGGAACGCCGGTTACAATATATTCCGACTCCAAATATGTAGTGGACGCCGTGGAAAAAGGCTGGATATGGGGCTGGCAGAAAAAAGGATTTAAAAATAAAGCCAATGTAGACCTCTGGCAGCGGTTCATTCCTCTATACAAAAAGCATAAGGTAAAGTTTATCTGGGTCAAAGGCCACGCAGGCAACATTGAAAATGAGAGATGTGACGAATTGGCCGTATGCGCAGCCGAAGGCGCAAACCTCAAAGTCGACACCGGATACGAAAACCAGTAGGGATTACTCCAGGGCTTTTTGACCTGCGGGGTGTACTACCTCACCCTGCAATAGCCGGTGGGTTATCTCTGGCCCGAATGCCCTCT
>NZ_SMLW01000375.1 GCF_009711405.1 Fulvivirga kasyanovii
ACCACGGCAGGTAAAAACGTGGATTTTCAGCAGGTACTTCAACATATGACTGCACTGGCCAGGGAACAATACCCTGATGCGGAAGCTCTTATTTTTGATAGCAACCTCAGGCATGCCCGTGTGGTAAAATTCCGTCTGCCCTACCCCAGTAGTTACTAAAAAACATAACCATGACTGCTTGACTGACGTTCTCATGTACAGTAGAAAATATAATCCATGAGAACTGTCAAAAAAATTCATAACGCAGAGTATCGCCCTATAGCAGACCTAAAAACCTATTCACCTCTGCCAACACGGCAACTTGACCAGATTGATCCGTTTTTATTCCTTAACCATCACGGGCCACAGACATACCCACCACATAACCAGGGGCTACCCTTTGGTCCTCATCCACATCGTGGCATGCAGACTGTGACCTTTATTATGGAAGGCGACATTATGCACAAAGACTCAGGTGGCCATGAAAGCATTATTACCGGGGGTGGTGTACAGTGGATGGTAGCCGGCAGCGGACTTATCCATGCTGAAATTTCATCAGATGAATTTAAAAAAGAAGGTGGACCACTGGAAATTCTACAACTCTGGCTTAACCTTCCGGCTAGTCTGAAAATGACAGCGCCTCATTATACAGGCCTTCAAAAGCAAGACATTCCCACCCAAACCCTCTCCAATAATAAAGTGACCATGAACCTGATTGCGGGCGACTGGGATGGAACCCATAGTGCATTTGCACCACAAACAGATGTCCACCTGGCCACCATCAACTTTATGCCTGGTGGGGAATTAGACCTGCAAGTGCCTTTAGACCAAAACATCTTCTTTTATGTGATCAAAGGGCAGCTTGAGGTGAATGGTCATACCGTAAAAGCAACTCAACTTGCAGAATTTGAAAATGACCATGAAAACCTGCAAGTCAAAGCCTCTACAGAAAGCACCTTGCTCTTAGGCTATGCAAGACCTTTCAATGAACCTGTAGTCGCACAGGGCCCTTTTGTAATGAACACGGAGCAGGAAATCTATGAAGCTTACGACGATTACAGAAAAGGCAAATTTGGTTCATGGAACGGGTAAGAGGTGTCCCTCCTCCTCCTTGTTTGAACTCTAATAACATATACAAACCAATTATCTTTTTACTCCGGGACTTATGAATAGAACATTATTCGCGCTGGCAGCACTTTTATTGCTTATCTTCCAAAGTTGCAACCGTACTGAAAAGCCAGAGAACGATCATCAGGTTTACAAACACCTGGATTCCTTGTATAGAAACAAAGCCTTTTTTGAGCTAAAAGACGAGTTCAATGAAAACAAAGCATTGCTCAGTGATAGGGACCGCCTCATAATTAAGGCCTTTACCCATGCCATTTTCAATAACAGGGAAGTTTCCAATATAGCAATAGACAGCGTCATGCGCTACCACAATGCTTCCCTTTCAGACTCCCTCAAACTCCAACTGCTAGAGACTAAAGTCAACAACAGCGTATTTATTGGCAGGTACAATGATGCCTTTGAAGCAACCAAAGCCATTCTGGCTCTAAGCGGGTTAAGCAAAGAGGAAAAAGAAGACCACGAAAACACCTTGAAAATTTATGATGCGTTAAAAAGCAGCCCCGGTCAGACAGCGATGATCACAGAAAGTACACTGCCCATTAGTAAAGACATAGCTGGACTTTCAAGAATACCAGTCAGCATCAGCAATACAGAGCAACAAGCGGTTTTTGATACGGGCGCAAACTTGTCCGTAATTACTGACAGCCTGGCGATGAAATGCGGCCTTACCACGCTCGGAGAAACTTTCAAGGTTACTGCGCTGACCGGTAACGAAGTAGGCTCTCATATAGCTCTGGCCGAGTCATTGACAATAGGAAACACAACCTTAAAAAATGTAGTGTTCCTTGTATTTCCCGAAAGCAGCCTGAGTTTTCCTTCAATAGGTTACCAAATCGACCTGATCATCGGCTTCCCGGTTATTCACGCCCTTAGGGAGGTGAGTATAGTAAATAATGCAAACCTCCACATCCCTGAAACTACCGGCGATTACGCTGTCACTAATATGGCTCTGGATTTTCTCACCCCTATAGTTGCCGTAGTCCAGGATTCCCGCACCCTCCCATTCACCTTTGATACCGGGGCATCATCGACCCAGCTTTATAAATCATATTTTAATCTTCATGAAGATGCCATAGTTCAAAGTGGCAAACCGGACTCTGTATCTATCGGTGGAGCCGGTGGAGCTATAAAAACTGCTATTTATAAAACCACCTTCTCCGCAGCCATAGCACAACAACCATTTCGCGTGGATTCCGCCCAGGTCTTTTTTGATCATGACCTCAAAAAGGATATAGGCATGTACGGCAACCTGGGGCAGGATATATTCCAGCAGTTCGACACCCTTACCATGAATTTTGAAAGGATGTTTTTAAGGTTGAATTAACCTAAATAGCTAACGACTAGCACAAAACAAAGCAACATATAGAATGTCTCACTGCGATTAACACACCTGAAGTTGCAGTGGGGCATTTATCATTTCAATTCTGGAAAAAAGGGGAATTTTCATCATCACTAAGCACCAATCATCAGCAAATACCATAAGATCATCACTTCTTGGTTAGAAGTATCTATCTTTTTTGCCATATTCACTTGTCTTTTGGCTCCAAGAGCTTTAAGATGAGTAAACTAAATCAAACCTTGATCGAACAGATATGAAAAGAATGAAAGTAATGGTGCTGGCATTGATTTTTGCAGTATCATGGGCACAGGCCCAAACGGCAGATGAGATTATTAAAAATTACTTTGAGAATACCGGTGGATATGAAAACTGGGGAGCACTTAAGGGTGTAAAAATGAACTTCAAAGTGAATCAGGGTGGCATGGAAATCCCTATTGAGGTAGTTCAACTGGCCGATGGCAAGCAGTACACCAAAGTTACCGTTCAGGGAAATGATATCATGCAGGGGGTTTATGATGGTGACGTGCTGTGGAATACCAATTTCCAGACTATGAAAGCTGAAAAAGCCGATGCAGAAGCTACAGCTAACCATAAGCTCAACACCAACGACTTCCCCCAGGACCTTTACGACTACAAAAAGAAAGGCTATAAACTTGAGTTGGTTGGAAATGAGACTGTAGAAGGAACCGAAACCTTTAAATTAAAACTTGTAAAAGAACCGGTAACCGTGGACGGTGAAAAAGTGGAAGACGTGGTGTATTACTTCTTTGACAAGGAGAATTTTGTTCCTATCGCACAGGAAACCGAAGTAGTTTCAGGCCCTCAGAAAGGTATCATATCTCATATTACCTTTAGCGACTATCAGGAAGTTGAAGGTTTCTACTTCCCTTTTGCCATATCACAGGGAGTAAAAGACGGACCTTCCCAGCCTGTAACCATTGATGCTATCGAAATTAATCCTGATGTGGATGAAAGCGCTTTCTCTTTCCCGGAAGGTGAATAAATGATTAAATGGCTCGGAGAAATCTGAGCCATTTTAATTTTCTGTACCCTCAGTTACCAACCGCATACCGCACCGTTGGTAACGACGCTTTAAAACCCAAAATCGTAACAACATATCTAACCTTAGACACATGAAAAAATTATTTTATGTAATGGTAGCCCTGTGCATATTGGCTTCTACCCGGGCCTCCGCTCAGGAAGAGGTCAACCTTTCGGGCAAAGAACTTTTTGGTGACCTGCAAGCCAGACAAATAGGCCCGGCACTAATGAGCGGAAGAATAAATGATCTGGAGGGCCACCCAAAAAACAACAAGATCATCTATGCAGGAGCAGCAGGTGGTGGTGTATGGAAATCTTTTGACGGAGGCGTCACCTTCAAACCCATATTTGATGAACACCCCCAGTCCATAGGCGTCATAAGTGTTGACCCCAAAGACCCGGACAATACCATTTGGGTAGGAACCGGAGAGACCTGGACAAGGAATAGTGTTTCCATTGGTGACGGACTTTTTCAGTCAACCGATGGCGGCAACAACTGGAAAAAAACAGGCTTTGAAAAATCAGAACGTATCAGCAGTATCGCCATCAGCCCATCGTCTGATGAAATGTACATAGGCGTACTTGGCGCATTGTGGAGCGACAGCGATGAGAGAGGTGTTTACAAATCACCTGATGGTGGTAAAACATGGGAAAAGATCCTTTATGTAGATCAAAAAACAGGTTGTAGTGACCTGGTGATGGACCCGAAAGACCCTAACACCTTATATGCCTCCATGTGGGAATTCAGAAGAACCCCCTGGTCGTTCAGCTCAGGAGGCCAGAACAGTGCCTTATACAAATCAACCGATGGGGGTAAAACCTGGAATAAAATCCATAACGGATTCCCTTCCGGCAAATTAGGGCGAATTGCAGTAGCAGTGGCCCCCTCCGACCCTAATATACTCTACACCGTTCTTGAAACAGAACAGGCCAGAAATAACGGCCTTTACCGCTCAGATGATGCTGGAAAAAGCTGGAAGCACCTGAACAATGACTTTGGTCTTGTTGTAAGGCCATTTTACTTTTCCCGCCTGGTGATAGACCCTAAAAACCCTGATGTAGTAGTTAAAGGCGGCTTATTTGGCTCCATTAGTCGTGATGGAGGCAAAACCTTCAAAAACCTGGGCAATATGCATGCGGATATCCACGACATTCTTTTCGACATCAATGACTCCGATCGCATGTATGTAGGCACCGACGGAGGTGTATACCGTTCTTACAATGGTGGTACTACCATGGAGATTGTTCCTAACCTGCCCATCTCCCAGTTCTACCACATTAGTGTTGACGACAACGAGCCCTACAACATTTACGGCGGCCTTCAGGATAATGGCTCATGGTATGGCCCCTCCTCTTCACCAGGCGGAGTAGAAGCCCGGGATTGGAATTCCATAGGTTTTGGTGATGGTTTCAGGGTTCTGAAGCACCCTACCAAAAACATCATTTACTCTGAAATGCAGGGAGCTGAAAATGTATGGCGCTATGATGTAGAAAGAAATAAAAACAAAACTATTCAGCCTCTGCCGGTAAAAGGAGACCCTAAACTGCGGTTCAACTGGAATGCCCCTATGGCTGTAAGTGTTCATCAGCCCGACCGGTTTTATATGGGCAGCCAGTTTCTTCATAAATCCGAAGACATGGGCGACACCTGGGTTAAAATTTCACCCGACCTGACCACCAATGACCCTTCAAAACAAAGCCAGGAAGAGTCGGGCGGTCTGTCAAAAGATAATTCCGGAGCAGAGAACCATACTACCATTTTCACCATCGCAGAATCTCCGCTTGATGAGCAGGTAATATGGGTTGGCACTGATGATGGCAATGTGCAGGTAACACAAAACGGAGGCAAAAGCTGGACGAATACAGTAGCTAATATTCAGGGCTTGCCAAAAAATACTTGGTGTTACCATATTGAGGCCAGTAGTTTCAATAAAGCCACTGCCTATGCCGTATTTGAAGGACACAGCACCGGTGACTTCAACACCTATGTTTACAAAACCGATGATTTCGGTAAGACATGGACATCCATAGTAACCGATGAAATTGATGGCTTTGCCCGCAACATTCAGGAGGATTATGAAAATGAAAACCTGCTATTCCTGGGAACTGAGTTTGGCCTCTATATAACCATCAACGGAGGAAAATCATGGTCAAAATTCACCAACAATGTACCTGCCGTAGCTATCCACTACATCGAATTGCAGAAAAAGACCAACGACCTGGTATTGGGCACACATGGCCGGGGAATAATAATTATTGATGATATCTCCCCGCTGCGTCAGCTCAGTCAGGAAGTACTTCAAAAAGACGTTCACTTCTTTAACACCAAACCTACGGTGATGGTGGAAGAAAGCGGCTTTGGCGGAGGAAGTACCGAAACCCAGTTTGTAGGCCCGAACCCCTCCACGGCGGCACGAATAGTTTACTACCTGAAAAAGCGACATACATTTGGCAAAATGACTATGGAAGTCCGCGACAATGAAGGAAATAAGATTATGGACCTGACCCCGGGCAAATCCAAAGGAATCAACATTGTGACGTGGAACTACAGAACAAAGCAACCGAAAGTAGCCAAGGGCAAAACCTTCACTTATGGCGGGTTTACCGCCCCAAGAGTAATGGCAGGCACTTATAAGGTAGTAATGACGAAAGGAAAAGACACTTATGAAACTGATCTGGTTCTGGTCAACGACCCTACCTCGCTGTTAACTGACGCCGACCGCAAAGTAAAGCATGACGTAACCATGAAGCTTTATAATATGTCTGAAGACCTGGCCTATACCGTTTACGAAATGGATGAGTGGATTGCAAGAGCCGAAAACCTGCTCAAAGAAGATGCTAAATCAAAAAAAGTCACGGAGCCGGTCATCAAATCGCTCAACGACCTGAAAGATACTATGGTTATCACCAAAGGCGATAACTACGTAGGCGCGGCAGAGCCTCAGTTAAGAAAGAAACTATCAGACCTGTACAGTAAAATAGCCGCAGGTTTTGAAAAACCATCTGCGTCAGAGATGGACAACCTCAGGCTGATCGAAGAAAGGTTCGACAAAGCCAAAGCAGACTTTAAAAGTATAAAAGACAAGCAAATTGGCAAAATGATCGCTTACCTTCAAAAGAGCGAG
The DNA here is from genome assembly GCF_009711405.1 of Fulvivirga kasyanovii. Lineage (GTDB taxonomy): Bacteria > Bacteroidota > Bacteroidia > Cytophagales > Cyclobacteriaceae > Fulvivirga > Fulvivirga kasyanovii. Next base: position 6,613 of record NZ_SMLW01000375.1, read on the forward strand.
TTAGAGCCTGTAACTATCAAAAATAAAGATGATTTTTTGAGTGAATAAGATGAGATTAAGGCCGGGTTTGCCCGGCCTTTGTTTTCCTCTACCTCTTCCCGGTGCCTGGCTTTGAATTAACATCCTCACGCAAAGAAAACACGCGCTAAATAGTATACCAACCCAATCCCACTCTGCAAATCCATTGAAAATTCCGTGTAATAAATTATCACGTAATGTCATTTTAAAAGGGTGATTTTAGCCTTTATGCCTATTACAGTACAGTAGCGCAGCTATTGGTTTGGTTAAAATTTTCTTTACTTGCTATTGGTAGCGAATCAGTTTACAATACAAAGCCATACAAGGATAACTTATTCATTACCAGCGTACCATTGCCTGAAAGTACAATTAGATGATCGTACAGGAAACCATTAAGTTTGTGACGGTCTTTACACAATTGCCTGACGACCAAAAATTAACTAAACCATTTAAATTCAAAAACAAATGAAAATTAGAAAAATTGCCGCCATTGCATTCATTGCCACATTTGGACTGGCTTTCACCTCATGCCAGGAAGAAGAAGTTTCCCCCGCTAATGACCATGTATTAAAAACGGAAGGAGTTGATATGGAAGAAGCTGGTCATGATGATTTTTAAAGTTACATGCCGTTAGGAGAAAGAAAAAGGTTAGTTTCCTAATGCAGGTAAGTTTTAGGGTTTATATGAATATTGATTACATAATATTATAGGCATATTTGTCGACCCATATTTACAATAATCATCCTAAACTTACTTTACCCATGCGGAAGCTAGCCTTATGCCTATCACTCATATCGTTTTTCTTTGCCTGCAATTCCGATGAGATTTTAGAGGTTAAAAATAAAGAGACTGAAGATTTAGAACGCATCCATGCTGAATTCATGAAGCATAAAAGCGAGCCTGAACAAGCCTATCCGATTCTTGAAAAGCTAAAAGATCTGGCTCAAAATACAACGAACAATGAATTTCTAGCCAAATATTATGCTCATTATGCCCTATTTAAAACCGATGAAGGTGATTATGAGGCAGCTACCAATTCTTATAGCAAGGCTTTAGAA
>NZ_SMLW01000455.1:0-7665 GCF_009711405.1 Fulvivirga kasyanovii
AAGTCCAAGATGCTTTTGCCGAGGCCTCAGTTAGATGAAGAAGGCAATGAAATTGACCCGCGTGAAGAACTGGTGAGGCACTTGCTTGAATACAAAAAATATAAATCCGTACTCGAACAGCTCCAGCAAATGGAGGAGGCAGAGATTGAAAAAGAGAAGCGCGGCAACCTGATGAAGGAGGTTAGATCGCTTTCCGAAACCGTCAATGTCGAATCTGAACTGCAGGATATGGACCTTTACAAACTTTTAAAGGTATACCTGAAAGTAATGGAGCGATATGAAGTGGAGAAAAATAAACCCAGGCATGAAGTAATTCAATACCCATACACGATTTCCGGCCAGCGGGATTATATAATGCATGTGCTGGACGAATCACCCAAGCTGGCCTTCGAAAAAATAATAGCTTATGACCCTAATAAGATAGCCGTAATTTTTAATTTTCTGGCAATACTTGAACTGCTCCAGATGAATCTTATCACCATGCATTTAGGCGAGGGATTCAACAATTTCTGGATCGAAAAACTGGAGCAAGTGGCAGCCGAGTAAATGAACCTGGATACACAAAAAATACTGAAGACGCTGAATCCTAACAAGATCTGGTTGCCAGTGGCCATCAGTGTGGGTTTTGTGGCCTTCCTTATTGTTACCGACGACAGTTTTACCCCTCAAAAAATAAATCTGGTATTTCAGGCTGATATTGTTCCGATCTTCCTGGCTTTTGGTGTCCTTATTATTAAAGAGCTGGCATATATCTACCGCATTCGCACCCTGACCAACGAAGATCTGAGCTGGTCCAGCAGTGTTTATGTCATTTTACTCTGGGAGTTTGCCTCGGCCGTCACCCCTTCGGTAGTAGGAGGTACAGCAGTTGCTGTTTTTATTCTGTTAAAGGAAGGGATCAACCTCGGCAAGTCGATAGCTTATACTATGCTTACCGCCATTCTTGATAATCTTTTCTTTGTTGTATTCGCTCCGATAGCGCTTTTGCTTATTGATCCCAATTATTTCCCGGACTTTGAAGGCACTTTAAAGGGCCTGTTCATATCCAGTTATTCATTGATAGCCATCTATACTTTTATTATGATCTTCGCCCTGTTTTTCCGGCCGAGATTATTTAAATGGATACTGATCAAGATCACATCAATAAAATTTCTGCGAAGATGGAGGTATGCTGCGTATCAGCATGGTAATGAAGTAATGTGGGCCAGCTCCCTTATCAAAGGCAAGAAAAAGAGGTACTGGGGCAAAATAATATTGGCCACCATAGTAGCCTGGGTTTCGCGGTACGCTATCCTTAACTGCTTAATTGCCGCGTATACCAACGACCTTGCCTTCACAGATCACCTTTTGCTTTTGGGCAAACACCTGATCCTCTGGGTGGTAATGCTGGTTTCGCCCACACCAGGAGGCTCCGGCCTTGCAGAGAATTTCTTTATTGAGTTCTTTACCATTTACCTCAACGAATTTACCTTAGGTGTAACCTTGTTCTGGAGGCTCATTACGTACTATCCATACCTGATAATCGGCGCGCTCATATTGCCACGATGGATCAAAAGGGTCTTTTTTAAGGGCCAGAAAAAAGAAGAGTACGTTAAAGGGTGACACTTCCATAATGGAGTCTGAGCCCAATGTTAAGCCAATATTAACACAGATTTTTCTTTGGCTTTGTGAAGCTAATCCATCTAAAATTTGGTGTTTTAATTAGGCGAAATATCCACTTCTGTCCTTCTCAATACCTTCAAAATTTTCACTGAGGGCATTTTGACACTTTTTCAGCCTGAAAGTAAAACAGACGTAATATCCGGTCAAAAAAGCGGATTTTGGTTAATGAATACTTAAGAATGCCTTGAAAGTTCCATAAACACTTATTCAGCTTTTCGTGTCGACATTTGCAGTGTCTAATGAAAATTAAAACTCAAAATTAAACAGACATGAAAACAAGAAATGCAATTTTAGCTATGCTTTTTACAGTAATAAGTGTAGCAGCGTATGCCACCGAAGGCGAAAAAGGAAACAGCAAAGCTGCACCGAAAGTAGAGGTGAGCACTGAGAGCAGCAATGTGTACCGTGTATTGTTCATGGGTAAAAGTGATGCAAAAACCGTCATCAACATTTGGAATGCTGATAAAAGGTTGGTTTTTACCGAAACTATCAAAAAAGTCAATGCTTTTGTAAGGCCCTACAATTTCAGCCAAATGCCTGATGGTGTGTATACTTTGGAAGTAATAGAAGGAAATACTGTAAGTAAGCAGTTGATCTACCATGGTTCTGTAGCACCAAGCAATGAAGTACCTGTTGATTTGAATATTGTAAAAGTGGCTCCTGTAACAGGAAAAGAAGACATTTATAAACTTACAATTATCCAAACCGGAGAGACAAAGGCTGACATCAGAATTTTGAACGCCGATCAGAAAGTGGTGTACAGCTCAGCAGAATCTTTTGAAAGAGCTTTTTGCAAGCTTTATAACCTTAGAAGAATGGACAAGAAAGCTACTATTGAAGTAGAGATCAATGGTGAAGTTAAAAAGTATGAGCTATAAGCATAGCCTCATACTTTACTTACACATTAGCATGGCAATTGGCTGTATTTCACAAAATACAGCCTTACTTTTTTTACGAGAGTGGTTTGGCCGCCTAAAACCTGAAGGCTGCGGATCAAACCTAAAACCTGTGAAGTAAATGGATTTGAAAGTAAAACAAGTAATGTGAAACTTGCCGCTGAAAATCAGCAAACCGCGCTTATTGTTATTATTATACGAGTTGCCTACTGCTTTTGCCGATTGCTGATTAACAACTGTCTGTCAGCAAAGAGGTTAAAATTTAGGGTCTCCCCCCAGAAATGCCACTTGATCCAAGGCTGCCTCTACTAATTCCCTGTTGCTGCCGGCTTGTTTACCACCGGGAAGCCACAAGGTATCTTCAAAACCCATTCGGCTACTTAGTCCCATTGCCCTCGCAAATGTCAGAACCTTCCAGGTAGTTTCGTTTTGCCCATGGAGCAGGAGGGGAGTACTTATCTTATTTTTTTTCAATTCAGCCCATATGGACCGTGCATTATCTATGGCTTCCACGACACGACTTTCCATAGGCTCAATTAAAACCCTTAGGCTATCAGTGATACCCATTTTTATCAGCTTATGAGCGCTTTCCAAAGTCCATACTCCGGCTTCAACACCTATACCTTTATTGCGGAGCAATGATATGATCTCTACTGCATTTTCCTCGTGGATATTCACAGAGGCAAAATCCGGAAGTACAGTCCAGTTCCGGATCATATCCGGGGTCTTAGGTCCTTCGATCCATTCGCCCGTACTGATGCCAATGGGCACTTTAACCTTTGTTCTAAGCTTTAAGAGTGTTTCTGCTACTATTTCGGGGTGGAGTGTTTCTTTACCCAATGTGTCTCTGGGGTGGAGATGTATGGATCCGGCGCCTGCTTTTACCACCTCTGCAGCATCCTGCGTCAGCTCCTGTATGGTGACAGGTACATTTGTATGATCACTTTTGCTCCTGCTTCCATTTAGTGCTGCTTGTATATGTAAGGCCATTAAGCGAGGCTTAAAATCTCTTCGTGCAGTTTCAGTATCTGAGGGATGAGCATTTGATTCTCATCATTGAAAACATTGAAATCAGCACGTTGCTGTCTTTCGGCCTCTGGCATTTGTTTCTCAATGATTGATTTGATCTCTTTTTCATTGCGAAAAGGATCCCGGTGTATCACACGCTTAATGCGCAGCTCTTCCGGGGCGGAGACATTGATAACTTTGTGGAGGCGCTTATATGATCCGGCTTCGAAGATCAGAGCGGCTTCTTTTATTACATAGGGTTTTTCACCATTACTTGTCACCCACCGGTCGTAATCTTCACCAACTGCGGGATGCACTATGGCATTCAGGATTTTCAATTGATCGGGGTCGTTAAATACCTTTCCGGCAATATAGTCCCGGTCTAACCCCTTTTCGGTATATGCTGCTTCCCCAAACTTTTCTGTAATTTTTCTCCTGACTTCCGGGTTGTTGTTGGTTAGCCATTTTGCTCTGTTGTCTGCATTATAAACGGGCACACCCAATAAAGAAAAAATTTTGCAAACCAGGCTTTTGCCCGAGCCTATGCCTCCTGTGACCCCTATTTCGAGAGGTTTACTCTTCATTGAAGCGAACTTTTACTTTTGCAGTATCAAGCTTAACTTCCTGGATGTAACCGGGATAGTTAACCAGCTTAGGGGTGATGGTGGAGTCAGCTTTGTCCATATCCTTGTAGTCAACCACTGCTTCAAAAGCTTCTGAGGTTACGTTTTCTCTTTTTGACTGGCTTACCAGGAATTGGACGTTAATAGAATTTTTTTCAATGTATGCTTTTCCGTTTTCAGGAAAATTGACTGTTTTTAAGGGAGTACTTTCCGAAGCCTCAACAAATTCCTCTACACCAAACACTATACTCAGTGTAGGCGGGTTTCTTTTGATTAAATTATTATTTGGAGTGTTGACAGGTACATCCTCCTTAAAGTTTTCGTCGATGTCTTTTTGAGGGATATTTATCAGCAGCGTATCGGGCATTTGGGTAAGTATACCTTCAGGGCCTTCGAGAGTTACGGAATCCGGGGTATATCGGACAGAATTGACGAGCCTGTACCCGGAAGCCAGTGAGATGCCCGCACTATCCACTTTTACCGGAAAAGTACGTGTGATCTTTTGGTCAATATTGATGTGAAGGGTATCCGTTAGTACATAATTAAGCTCGACTTCGCTGATTTGATCTGAAATCAGAGCAGGAAGGGCTCCACCGGTGATCTTCTTAAGCTCAGATGGAGATTCGAGCGCTATTCGTAAAGGAGTCACTTTAATACCGAGGCTGTTCCTGAACAAGTTCCAGCCCAGTCCGCTTACGTTTACCTGTATGTACTCGGGCAGCTCATCTACTGCAATGTACTTTTCCTTGTCGTAGACAAACTGAAGCGGATACTTTAATGTGGTGGAGTAGTTTTCGTTAAGCGCATTTAAAAACCAGAATGTAGTGGCGGCAAATACGCATAAAATAATGACCCGAAGACGGTTTGTCTTATCGGGTCTTAAAGATCGCAATATGTCATTTAGCTTGCTCAACTTTTCTTTTCTTCCTTAGCAGGAGCCGGTTTGCTGGCTTCCAGCGAAATAGAACTTTTCTGGAAAGTCATTTTTACTCCTTTATCTACTTCCAGTACCACGGTAGTGTCATCAGTGCTCAGTACTTTGCCATGTATACCACCAATGGTAACGACCTGATCACCTCTTTTGATCTCTTCAATAAATTTCTTTTGCTCTTTCTGCTTCTTTTGCTGCGGCCTGATCATGAAAAAATAAAAAACGAGGGCCACACCACCAAATAAAATAAGTGAGGATAAGCCTCCGCCTTCACCAGCCTGCAATAATATAGTCTTGATCATAATCGTATTGAATCGTTAAAATTTCTGCTAAAATACGCTAATAAAAAAAACATCCCAACTCCTTTGCAGGAGCTGGGATGAAAAGTTTAAGTTCTTTATACTGGCTTATTTTTTTACAGGACCTTCAGCAGGAGTTTCACCACCTGCGGCAGGAGTTACTTCGGCTTTAATTCTAAGCCTGGTTTGCTTAGGCCATGTGTTTGCAGTAATAGTTACTGTTTTGTTTTGTACGTTTGGCTTACCCTTGCTATTAAATTCAGCAACGATTTCGCCGGTTCCACCAACAGGGATCGGCTCTTTAGGCCATGTAGGTACTGTACAACCACAAGAACCCTGAGCATTTTGAATGATCAACGGAGCTTCGCCAGTGTTAGTGAATTTGAATGTATGCTTTACTACATCTCCTTCGTTAATAGTACCGAAGTCATGAAAGTCTTCTTCAAATGCAAATGCAGGAAGAGGGCCTTCTGGCTTCTCCTCAGGTTTGGTTTCAGGAGTAGTAGTTGCATTATTTTTACCTTCTACCTCTGCAAGTCTGTTCTCCAATTCAGCTATTTTCTTCTCAGCCTCCTTGTTGTTTCCGCATGCTGCAAATACCATTGCAAAAACAGCCACTAGTAATGATAACTTGATTCCTTTGTTCATATTGGTTAAGTAATTTTAAACTGAGCCTTCGCTCTTTTTATTATAACAATTGATAAAACAAAAATTTATAAAAATCGTTCGTTTATTTTTTCTCGTTTTTCTCTCCGCTTTTGATATGTGAGATCAGTTGATCCACATCTTCCAGCAGCCTTTCTGCTTTTTCCTTGGCATCGTTTACTACTCGCTGTCCGTGACTTTTGGCTTCGCTCAGGTTAGAGTTTTTTTCTGACATTAGGTCTTCTACCAACTCTTCAAGCATCTGCTTGTATTTATCTAACCTGTAAGTCAATTTATCCCGGGTATTTGATCCTTTATCAGGAGCATATAAAATACCGAGAGCGGCACCGGTAGCTGCTCCCAACAAAAAAGCAAAAAAAGAATTTCCTGATTTACTGCTCATAATTAATGCGTTTTATTTGTTGTCGATTAATCCACGTCCACTTTTTCTGATAGCTCCGGAGTCTATAAGCTCGGAGGCAATCACATCAAGTACACCATTTATAAAGGTTTTACTCTTAGGAGTACTGTACCTTTTTGCGACCTCAATATATTCATTAATTGTCACTTTTACAGGGATGCTGGGGAAATTAATCATTTCGCAAATGGCCATTTCCAGTATGATTTTGTCGGTTGTGGCAATACGCTCGATGTCCCAGTTTTTTGTTTTTTTGGCAATTAAATCCTCGTATTCAGCTTCTACTTTTATGGTATCTTCAAACAGCCTTATAAAGAACGCCTTGTCATCTTCCCAGTTATAGGACAACTCCTGTAACTCAAAATCATCACCAGACTCTTCGGTGATCGATTTTATCGTCTTGGTGGTCAGGCTCTTTATAATAGGCCTGTCCTCAGTCCAGTTGAGGTCTTTTTCTTCCAGGAACTTGTCAATCAGGTCATCCTTGAAAAGGATGTTTTTTACAATATGATTGACAATGTCCTTGTCTTGTTCAAACGATGGGTTATCCAGTTTTCTGTAACTGATATAAGCCTCATCTGTTTTGATTAGTTCCTTAAACCATTGGCGAACCTCACCCTGATAATCATCCCAACTGATATTTCGCCTCAAGCTAATATTTTCCAGCGACTTGTTAAATTTTAAAGCTTTTATTAACAAATTTTTAACAAAGTTGTCGTGGTCCTGCTTCGTGTCGTTTTCAGCCTGATTACTTAGTTCTATCAGCAGATTGAGCATGGAGATATAGCGATCAAGCACTTTTTCTGCTTCAATCACCATATTCTTTTTAAAGAACTTGAAATCTTTGTCTATTTGACGGTAGTAATCACTTATCGCTTCGTTTACTACATCATTGACCTTGTCTACAGAGCCCTTGGAGCTTATAAAACTTTGAGATTTATAATTCTCTTCAAATATCTGCAGCGCCTCTTGTTTTTGCTTGTTGAGTAATTCTTTGTCCTGCACCTCCATGGAGTTGAGATCAGGGGCAAAGCTTTCTTTGATAAATTCCTGCGCCAGACCATAATTTGCCCCTTTGCTTTGCTGAAAAGCAAAAATGGTCTGCATCCCTTTAATTCTTAATGTTCGTCTATTAAGCATTTACAATAATTGAAAGAACTGACTTTCTAAAAAATGAAAAAAA
>NZ_SMLW01000455.1:7860-11269 GCF_009711405.1 Fulvivirga kasyanovii
GTTTATCGAGGTAACTTAACCCTACCTATATCTGCAATTCGTTTTTCTGCAAGTTGTATGGCAGCTTCCTGCGTGGAGATACCTTTGTCTTCCGCAACATTTAAAATGTTAAGGCAGGTATCATAGATTTTCTCGGCAGTATTGTAAGCCCTGTCTCGATTATACGCACCAAGGTGCTCTTCATATACGTTGATCAGCCCACCAGCATTGATAAGAAAATCAGGAGCGTAAGTTATGCCTTTATCGATCAGCATATATCCGTGCCTGTGCTCGTCTTCAAGCTGGTTATTGGCTGCACCGGCAACTATCTGGCACTTCAGCCTTTTGATAGTGTTGTCGTTCAAAGTAGCGCCTAATGCACATGGAGAGTAAACATCCATGTCGATATCATAGATTTCGTCCATGCCTACCACTTTGGCGCCATAGTTTGACGATACCTGCTTAAGCTTTTCCTGGTTGATATCCGTTATATAAACCTCGGCATTTTCTTTTGTAAGGTGCTCTACCAGATACATACCTACCTGGCCAACGCCCTGTACACCAATTTTTTTACCTGTGAGACTGTCGCTGCCAAATACTTTTTTGGCAGTAGCTTTCATGCCGAGATATGTACCATAAGCTGTAACCGGAGATGGGTCTCCGCCACCACCCATGCTTTCAGGGAGGCCTGTCACGTGTGAAGTTTCCATACCGATGTACTCCATGTCACGCGTCTTCATATTCACGTCCTCAGCCGTGATGTACTTACCGTTCAGGCTCTCTACAAACTTGCCAAACCTTCTGAGGAAAGCTTCGGTTTTCATAGTAGAAGCATCACCGATAATAACGGCTTTTCCACCACCCAGATTAAGGCCTGTAATGGCTGCCTTGTAGGTCATTCCCCTTGATAGTCGAAGTACGTCGGTCAGCGCTTCTTTTTCAGAAGCGTAGTTCCACATCCTTGTGCCTCCAAGAGCAGGTCCCAATACAGTGTTATGGATCCCAATGATTGCCTTTAGGCCCGTAGCCTGATCATGGCAGAAAACCACCTGCTCATGATTGAGTTTTGCGAGCCCGCCAAAGACAGAATCCTCACCCACTCGTTCCACTTCATTTATTTCCATCATAATAATGTTAAATAATTAGTTTATTGTAGTTTTGAACCTTGATAAAAGAGGAATGCTCTAGAAAAAAGGTCGGTCAAAAATAAGGCTTTTTTGTTATTTTTTCAATTCCGGTAACGTTTGCGAAAAACCCGGAACGCCGTAGGCCGTTTTAGAGATAAACCCATATAAAATTTGGTTTACGTACTTAAACGAAGCATTTTATCTTGACCAGGACTCTCGCTGAATGAAGGAACTAAGCTATCTCAATAAATATCTTTGGAAATACAAATATCACCTCGTCCTGGGACTGGTGTTTATTATCATTTCCAACATCTTTCAAATCATTCCGGCACCTATAGTGCGGTACGCCATGAACCTGGTGAGTGAAAACATCAGTGTATACCGCGCCTTTGAAGGTGTAGACCTGCAAAATGATATCTACGATATTTTTGCAGGAAGTATTTTGATCTACGCCGTGCTGATACTGGTTATGGCCCTGCTGCGGGGTGTATTCCTTTTTATGGTACGCCAGACCATTATTGTAATGTCGAGGTTGATAGAGTTTGACCTTAAAAATGAAATTTATGCGCATTACCAGTCTCTGCCTTTAAGCTTTTACAGGAGAAACAACACCGGCGACCTTATGAACCGAATCTCTGAGGATGTGAGCAAAGTGCGCATGTATCTGGGACCTTCGATTATGTACGGGCTTAGCATGGTCACCCTTTTTGCTATGCTCATACCCTACATGCTTTCCATCAATGTTACCTTAACCCTGTATGCGCTTATCCCGCTACCGATTCTATCCGTAAGCATCTACTACGTCAATAACATCATCAATAAAAGGTCAGAAGAGATCCAGGTCAGCCAGTCAGCCTTGTCCACCTTTGTGCAGGAGGCTTTTTCCGGCATACGAGTGTTAAAATCTTTTACGAGGGAAAGCGACTCTATAAGAAAGTTCACGAATGAAAGTAATGAATATAAAGACCGTTCGCTCGAGCTTACCAAAGTGCAATCACTGTTCTTCCCTTTGATCCTCGGCCTTATTGGACTGAGTACTATATTAACAGTATATGCTGGTAGTGCGGAAGTGATCAAGGGCACCCTTACATTTGGTAACATCGCAGAATTTATCATTTATGTAAACCTTCTGACCTGGCCGGTAACCTCACTCGGCTGGATAAGCAGTATTATTCAACGTGCGGCGGCATCGCAGAAGAGGCTCAACGAATTCCTGAAAGTAGAAAACGACATTGTGAGTACGGAAGATTTGGTGGAAGAACTTGAGGGCGAGATAGAGTTTGACCATGTGGATTTTGTTTATCCGGACTCAGGCATTCAGGCTTTGAAAGATGTCTCTTTTAAAGTTAAGCCCGGGCAGTCTTTGGCTATAATCGGAACCACAGGTTCTGGCAAAAGTACCATAGCCAATCTGATCTCCAGGATGTATGATGTGTCCAGCGGGCAGATCATAATTGACGGAAGGGAAATACAAAAATATAACCTCATCAGCCTGCGAAGCCAGATCGGATATGTACCTCAGGATGTATTTCTTTTCAGCGATACTATCTATAATAATATTGCTTTTGGTGCTACCGAGGCCACGGAAGAGCGAATACTTGATGCAGCCCGTGAGGCAGATGTTTATAATAACATTATAGAATTTCCGAATGGTTTCAATACCCGCGTAGGCGAACGTGGCATAACATTGAGTGGCGGGCAGAAGCAGCGGGTTTCCATAGCCAGGGCTATATCCCGTGACCCCAAAATATTGATGCTTGATGATGCCTTATCTGCGGTGGATACCAAGACAGAAAATACTATTCTTAACAGCATGAAGCGTATCATGAAAGGCAGAACCTCCCTGGTTATTTCCCATAGGGTGTCCTCTGCCAAGCTTGCTGATAAAATTATAGTACTGGATGACGGTTATGTGATAGAGGAAGGAACACATGATGAGCTCATGAAGATGAATGGCGCTTATAAAGAGTTGTTTGAAAAGCAAACCCTTACCGAAGAAACCCTGGAAAGCTAACACTTATAACAGAAAAGGCCAGGCATTTTGCCTGACCTCTCCACACTAGGAAATGCTTTTATCTTAATTTACTTACTCTCTTAATGCAGCTTGTTCTGCCGGAGCGACTATGCTTTTAAAATCGTTTTCTGCAAATATTACAAAGTAAGCTTTTTGCTGATTTTAATATTTAATAATGGCATCTCAAATCCTTTGCCATACCGGTATCTCAGGCTAATTTGTTGCTATTCTTGCGGCAGGAGCGGGTTCACCCTTTGGTGGTTTCTCATATTGGGATTTTCCGTTTCAC
>NZ_SMLW01000463.1 GCF_009711405.1 Fulvivirga kasyanovii
ATTCTGTTTCATGTTGACCACCCAATATTTGAAGCTGACCACCCATTCTGACGATACTGACCACCCTTTAGAAGGGCATTTCTGTAAAGGCTTTGCTTTGCAGTTTTTTCAACAAAAGACTGCAATAAAAATGGCTGGAAAAGCGATAATCATGAGCAAAGTAAAACAGATCATCCGGTTACGGAAAAAAGGTGTGGCCCTTCAAAGCATTGCCAAAGGTGTGGGTATCTCTCGCAATACAGTAAAGAAGTACCTGCGTCTCATTGAAGTCAAAGGCTATGACCATCAGGAGTTATTAGCTCTGGAAGATGAACAATTGGAGGAGCTTCTTGCGGAGCCTGATCAGATATCCGAAGCAAGACAACAAGCCTTGTATGCGATATTCCCTGATGTAGAAAAGGAACTGAACCGCACCGGTGTCAACAGGTGGATTCTATGGGGGGAATATAAAGAAAAACATCCCGATGACTACGGCTACGCTCATTTCTGCCATCACTTTAAAGTATGGCTCAACAGCGGAGAGGCCACCATGCATTTTGATCATCAGCCTGGGGATAAACTCTACATAGATTTTGCAGGAAAGAAACTACAATGGGTAGACCGCAGCACCGGAGAAGTGCATCCGGCAGAGGTATTTGTTGGAGTTCTTGGTTATAGTCAGTTGACCTACGTTGAGGCTGTAGCTAGCCAGAAGAAAGAAGACTTTATTAGTACCACAGAAAACGCTCTTCATTACTTTGGTGGTGTGTCACAAGTGATAATTCCTGACAACCTGAAGAGCGCTGTCACCAAGGCTAATAAATATGAGGCGGAACTGAACGCAGACTTTGCTGATTTTGCTAACCAATACAATACCTGTATACTTCCAGCGCGTAGTTATAAGCCAAGAGATAAAGCTCCGGTAGAAAATGCTGTTAAAATTGTTTACTCGAGGATCTATGCTCCTTTAAGGGATAAGATATTTTACTCTCTGAAAGAACTTAACGAAGCTATATTATTACTGCTGGAAAACTATAATAACCGCCCTTTCCAAAAAACACCACAAAGCCGCAGGGAAAAATTTGAACAGCAGGAGAAGGAAAAACTGATGATTCTACCCACCAAACGGTACGAGATAAAAAAGTTTAAATCTGCTACGGTAATGAAGAACTCCCATGTCTATCTATCAGAGGACAAGCATTACTACAGTGTTCCATATCGTTATATCGGCAAAAAAGTAAAGGCAGTTTACACCAGCAATCATCTATCGGTATATTACAACAAAGAACGAATCGCTTTTCATAAAAGGAAGGCAAAAGCTTTTGGTTACACTACAATCAAGGAACACCTACCGTCTTCACACCAGTTTGTAAGCGACTGGAACCCTGATAAATTCCTGTCGTGGGCAGCAGGTATACATCCTGCTGTCAAAGAATATATCTCTGTAATTATAACAAGCAAGACGTATCCCGAACAGGCTTACAGAAGTTGCGTAGGCATACTCTCACAGGAGAAGAAAGTAGGTCGTAGGCGTCTGATCAACGCTATAGAGAGAGCTATCCACTATGGAGCCTATAACTATAAAATTATTGATCGCATACTTAAAGGAGGCCTTGACAGAATCAAAGAAGAAGATCCGGGGCAGCAAAGTTCGCTGCCTTTCCATACGAATATCCGGGGAGCTGAACATTACAAGTAGCCCCGGCAACTACTTACTGAATTTTTAACAATTAACCATAACAAATATGAACAGTACACTTTTAAACAAAATGGGACAGATGAAGTTTTTCGGGATGCAACAGACCTATCAGACACTGCTGGATAGCAATCAACACCACAGCCTAACCAATGATGAGATAGTGAGTATGCTCATACAGGGTGAATGGGAAGATCGGGAAAACAGAAAAATCAATCGTTATCTGAAAGCAGCTCGTTTCCGTTATCAGGCTAATATAGAGGAAATTGACTTCACTGCCAGCCGGGGATTAGACAAAACTCAACTTCTGCGCCTGGCCGATTGCAGCTTCATCAAAAACAAACAAAATATACTCATCACCGGGCCAACAGGAGTCTGGAAAAGCTACCTGGCTTCTGCACTTGGTCATCAGGCCTGTATTCAAGGGTTCAGAACCCTGTACTTCAATACTCAAAAACTATTCCCTCAACTCATCATGTCTAAAGCTGATGGCTCATATCAAAAACAGGTCAATAAAATTGAAAAACATGATTTACTGATTTTAGATGATTTTGGACTACAGCCACTTGACAATAAGACCCGCATGATGCTGATGGAAATTATTGAAGATAGGCATAGCAGGAAATCAACTATTATCTCCTCACAATTACCGGTTGCTAAATGGCATGAAGTCATAGGGGACAGTACGGTTGCTGACGCAATCCTCGACAGAATGGTCCACTCCGCTCAACGTCTTGAACTTAAGGGGCAGTCTTTAAGAAAATCTAAATAGAATTAAACCAATTTTTATACTTTTGTCTAACCAAGGCCAATGAAGAAAAGCCTGAAAGAATTGCCCTTCGGGAATCAACATCCTCAGAGGGTGGTTAGCATCACCAGATCGGTGGTCAATATTCACTTTTGGTGAAAGTATTATAATTTAATACACATTATTTTTTTTCAATAATGCCCATTCCCTTCTGAAATCTGAGATCCATTTTGTGGAGCAGATTATAGATTTGGGCTTTCTTATAATTTAGATCGAACTCCTGATTGATCCAGTCTTGAAGCAGCGGACCTGTCCACTTCTCATCTTTATAACCCTTGTTGGATGGGAATTCTGTTAAGATTGTTTTTTTTATAATCCTTAAATCATGAGCGCTTAACTTTGATTTTCTACCTCTGCCTGGCCGATCTTCAAGTCCACTAATTCCCTCTTTTTCAAAACGATGTACCCAATTTAATACCTGCTTAAAGCTCATATTGTAGATTTCCGCTACTTTTCTACTAGGTTTTCCCTGAGCAACCAAATACAACATGTGAAGCCTAATAGCTACCGTAAAAGCCTTGTTTTCGTCCAGTAGCCTTTTAATATCATAGCTTGTGTATCCTTTTACTTTTGAAGTAGGTTTCCCCATTTAGGCTTTCTTTTTAAAAATTAAATGTAGTAATTATATGTGTAATTAAATAATATACATTATATGATTATTCCTGAGTTTGTTCTCCCTATGGACATAGAACTAAAAGATTATGTGCTAAAATCGAATAATCGTAATCTGGTGATCAGTGTTTCAACATGCCAAAAGAGTTCCGTTTGCCCTATATGCACTCAAAAGAGTAGCAGGGTCCATAGCCGTTACATAAGGAAACTTGCTGATCTGCCGATATCAGGCAACTTGGTGCAGGTGCAACTCAGAGCCAGAAAGTTTTTCTGTGATCGTCCATCCTGTCACAGGAAAGTCTTTACTGAACGTTTTGTTAGTGAAATCATTCCTTATAGCCGGCGGATGCAGCGTACTATGGAATTACTTTCAAGAATAGGCTTGGAACTTGGAGGCAATAAGGGGGCCATAATCAGCGGGTTAGCGGGCGTTCCAGTCAGTTGTTCAACCCTTTTGCGGGTAGTCAAAAACTTACCAATAACTGCCGAGGGTGAGACTTCTGGTGTTATTGGGGTAGATGATTGGGCATTTAAAAAGGCTAAAACTTACGGAACCATCATAGTTGACCTTAATCGGAGGAAAGTGATTGACCTTCTTCCTGACCGGGAGGCAGCTACCTTATGCGGATGGTTATCCGCTCATCCGGAAGTGAAAGTTGTTTCCAGGGATAGAGCCAGTGCGTACTCTTTAGGGGTGAACAAAGGTGCCCCCAAGCTATTCAGGTGGCGGACAGGTACCATCTTTTGGTGAATCTTAGGGATGCGCTTCAAAAGACATTCTACAAACAGTCAAGACTACTAAAGGATTCATTCAATGAATTCAGAAACCCGGATCAGAAAAGCGAAACCGCAGAAGCCGTTCAGGTAGACGATAACAATAAGGGGGATGCCAGTGCAATGCGACAATACAAGTTTGAAAAAGCCAAGAAACTCCATCTCCAGGGATATAAAATAAAAGCTATCGCCAGAATCTTAGGAGCAGGTCACAAAACGATCAAAAAATATATCCAGCTAGATATGTTACCAAGCAGGCAACCTCCATTAAATTATATCCGACAGACAAATTTCATGCGGTTTACTGGTTATTTATTAAAAGAATGTGGATCAGACGTTTCCTATAGGTTCTTATTTGGGGCTGTCAAGCAACAGGGTTATAACGGCAGTTATTCACAATTTTGTAAAAATATGAGCAAGCTTATACAAGGAGAAGTTACTTCTCACCAATCTCGGGAAAAAATCTTATCTATACCAAAGTTGGCTTCAATCCAAACGTGGTCTACTTCAAAATTGGCTTTTATGGCTCTAAGGGAAAGAGATTCACTGCACCTTGTAGATCAGGAGTTCCTTGATTTTCTGTACGCTAAATCACCACAAATAAAAGAGGATGTGGCCTTGGCTATCAGATTTAAAAATTTGTTCAAGAACAAAAGAGAAGGTAATATTGAGGAATGGCTTACAGACGTACTACATTCAAGATCTGGACTAACCACTTTTGCAAAGGGGATAAAAGGAGATTTTGAAGCAGTCAATCAAGCAGTGGTTTCAAACATAAGTAATGGACAGGTCGAAGGGCAAATTAATCGCCTAAAGAATATCAAAAGAAGAATGTATGGAGGAGCTGGCTTTCCTCTTTTGAGAAACGTAGTACTGTTTCAGTCTGGATAATTCACCAAAAGTGAAGAAGAACCCAATATCAGCAGATTATCCATTGAGCGTGTAAAAGCTTTTAAAGGTAAGTGAGGATTTGAGGAAATGAGGATTTGGTTTCACATATGTTCAGGGGTTAGTGATCTGGAATCGGGATGTTTTGGCTTAGTATGGGCTTATTCCGTGTTTTCTGTTTATTAAAGACCAGTAGGTTTGAGTATGTAAAAGCTTTTTAGGGCATGAAGAAATGAGGAATTTGCAGGGGTGTAAGGGTTAAGATTGATTGGTTTACAATTGAAAATATTTCATAATCTTTAAATATTATAGCAAAGTCTTTAAAAATTATTGGCTATCAAAGGGAATTGGCTACAGGTGGATTTGAGAATTTGGTTTCACATATGTTCCGGGGATTAGTGATCTGGAATGGGGATGTTTTGGTTTAGTATATGCCTTGGCTCTCCTCTCCATATCTAAAGTTCCTATATGACTCAAATCCGCATCATGAAGGATTTTTTGCATTGTGGTCACGCACGGTGAGGTCAATTTCGTTGAAAGAATTAAAGATTTCACTATTTCAATTTCGTCCACAGCCACATCTCGAATTTCTAGAAATGCTGCTGCAATTTTTGCACTTAGTTCTTCATGATTAGTGTAGCTTTCGACATGCCCTGTGTCATGAAAATAAGCCGCTACTTTCAAAAGTGACAGGTCCTTTTCTGAAAGACCACATTGCATACCTAACTCCGTTGACACTTTTACAACTTCCTGGGTATGATGCCAATTATGAAACAGGTATTTGCGGTCTAAGCTAATGAGTAATTCCTTAGTATATTGTTTTACCTCTATTATGATTGACTCTGAGATCATTTTTAATACAAGGTCATTTCAATTCCATTTTTTCCCTATTTATTCAATAAAATGATTGGCCACATTATTATTTTTCATGTTTACTCACCCGATTTACAATAGTTTTTCGGCCTTTCACAGGCATTGTGTTAAAAATAAAATCCCACAATGAGGTACTAACACCAAACGCACGATCGTGCTGTTGGTAATGGTGTATATTATGATGCTTCCACCAGAAATTGAACTTACTTGGCATTGGCAAGCGGTGAATTATTGTGTGTATCCACATGTAAATGGAGTATCCTATTACAAACCCTGGACTAAAGATAAGCGCTTCATTACCTAAAAAAAAATAAAATAAGCCGAAAAACAACCCTGCTATAACAAGTGAAGGTACCGGAGGCAAAACTGTTTTGCTTTTATCATTTGGATAGGCATGATGGATGCCATGAAACATATAATGAAAACCTGTATCGTAACTTGCATCTTTTATTTTATGATAAATAAAGCGATGAAGAATATATTCGGCAAATGTCCATAAAAACAGTCCTGATAAAAAGTAGATAATTATCAAATCAGTTCTTGCGGCAATTTTATTGTAATATATATACACAGCACCTGCTGATAGTAATAAATACATTGTGAAAATTAGTGCTGGATGAGACCATGTTAATGCATTTAATATCTTGCTCTTGAATAACTCAGGTGCTTTTTGGTTGGGATAAATTACAGCTTCTTTCATTTTATCAATTTATCAAGTTGCAGTCTCTTTCAATTCTGTTGTATATTTCTCTTTTCTCTCTGCCAACCCTAATTTTTCTACCAGCTTATCAGCAATTAAATATACCACCGGAACAACAACAAGGCTTAATAGCATTGAGCTTGAAAGCCCCCCTATTATTGCCCAGCCAAGTCCGTTTTTCCACTCAGCACCTGCCCCACTGGCAATAGCTATTGGTAATACCCCAAATACCAAGGCAATGGTGGTCATTAATATTGGTCGTAATCTGGCATTAGTGGCTTCAATCAAAGCGTCTCGTGTATTAGAGCCATTTTCTTTGGCTTGGTTGGTAAAATCAACCACCAAAATGGCATTTTTAGCGACAAGTCCTATTAACACTATTATTCCTAATATGGAAAATAAATTTAGCGTTTGTTTTGCAAGTGCCAGGGCTAGTAATGCTCCAACAATGGCTACCGGTATAGAAAAAAGAATGACTAACGGATAGATATAATTGTCGTATAACGCCACAAGAATTAGATAAACGAGGATAATCGAAAACAAAAAAGCAGAACCTAACGCCCCGAAAGATTGCGATTGCCTTTTAAGGTCACCATCATAAGAGTATGTTACACCTCGTGGGAGTTCCTTACTATCAATAATAGCTTGTAATTCCTGACCAACTATACCGGCTGGTACGCCTATTATCTTAGAAGATAGTTTTACTGAGTTTATCCTGTCTTTTCGTTCTAGTCTTGATGGCCCTACGGTATCGGTAACAACGGCAAACTGATCAAGAGTAACAGTTTGATTGTTTCTGTTTATGAAAATTAGTGACTCAACATCTTTAACATTTTTCCTATCAAAATCATTGAGTTTTACATTAATGTCGTATTCATAATTTCCATCTTTAAATGCCGCATCAGTATTGCCCGAAAAAGCCACTTGCATGGTGGCCCCTACGGTGCCTAAATCCAAGCCGAGGTTGGCCATTTTATCTCTATCAATATCTACCTTTACTTCTGGTGTACCTTCTTTTATGCTCAATTCCAACTCTGTTGTGCCTTCTACTTTAGCTAAATCACTCTTTACCTCATTGGCCAGCTTCATCAACTGATCCAGTTCTGGCCCGGCAAAAATTACCTGTATAGGGGCATCTGAGGCCGTACCTAGTATACTTGTAGGTGATGAATATACAACAATGCCGGGTATAGTTTCTTGAAGTAAGAGTTTAACCCGTTTTGAGAATACAGTTGCCGATACATCTCGCTGATCATAAGGTATCATCTTTACGTTTATTTCTGCTTCATTAGGTATGGCCTGAGTTCCACCAAAGCCCTGGCTTGTTTGGCCAACAGTAGTGAAGGTACTTACCACTTCCGGTAATTTTGAAATCAACTCCTCTGCTGTCTTTGCAGCTAGGTTGGTTTTTTCCACAGTAGAATTTTTAGGTAGTTCAATGCGAATTACAAACTCCCCCCTATCACCTTGTGAGATGAACTCCCCACCAATGAACCCAAAGCCAATAAGTAAAAATGAACCTATAAACAATGCTCCTGTTACCACAAGTGTTATTGTTTTATTGTTCATCGACTGAATCAAAACGCGGTTTATCCAGCCGCCAAAAGTATCAATAACACTTTCAAAAGCTTTGTTAAAACGAGCTGGAATTCCTTTGGGATTAAAACTCTCTATTTTGGCAAAACGTGAGGTTAACAAAGGAATGATAGTGAAAGCAACCAAAAGGCTCAATAGTGTGGCTACCACAATTACCAAGGAGAAGTTGGTCAATATGGGGGAAATGAGAGATTCTACCAGTGCAAGGGGTAAGAAAACAACCACAATTACAAAGGTGATGGAAGTTACGGTAAACCCAATCTCCTTCACTCCATCAAAAGAAGCGCGAATCCGGTTTTTACCCATTTCCATGTGCCTGTATATATTTTCTATTACAACTATGGCATCATCCACAAGAATACCCACCACCAGTGATAATGCCAAAAGGGTCATCAGGTTTAGGGTGAAGCCTGCAAGGTACATAGCTGTAAAAGTGGCCACTAGGGAAACTGGCACGGCTATCATAACAATGACAGCATTTCTAACACTATGCAAAAACAAAAACATAACCAATGCCACCAATATAACCGCTATGTAAAGGTCGTGAATCACACTATCTGCTGCCTCAAGAGTAAATACTGACTGATCTTGTGCAATATTAAACTTTAGGCCTTCTTCACTATAGGTTTGTTCCAGTTGTTGGATTTTATCACGGACAAGTTTACTAACTGTTACAGCATTTGCGTCTGTTTGCTTGGTAAGTAGTATTCCTATTGAATTTTCAAGATTATAACGTGCAATTTTTTCAATCTTTACCTTCCCGTCAACTACTTCGCCAATATCTTTAACCCTTATCTCTGCTCCACTTGGCATAGACCCAAGTACTAGATTTCTAATTTCTTCTAAATCTTGATATTTGCCAGAAAGCCTTATAGTCCGTTGTTCTTCATTAGTTTCGATTTTGCCCGTAGGAAAATCAAGATTAGAAACTTCTATCAGTTGTGTAAGTTGTAATATAGACAGGTTATATGCCTTTAGCTTTTCTCTATCAATATTTACTTTAATTTCTCGCTCTTCGCCTCCTACCAATTGCACTTGTGCCATACCATCTATTCTCGAAAGCTCAGGAACTATGCGCTGATCTATCAAATCAAAGAATGCTGACGGACTCAGGTTACTTGCTGTACTTGCCAAGCTAATGATAGGCAAATCATCGATTGAAAATTTCGATAATGATGGCTGCTCTACATCATCCGGCAATTGGGAAAGAATTCCGTTTACTTTTCGTTGTGCCTCCTGAAGAGCCAAATCCACGTCAGCATCAGAAGATAGTTCAATGGTAACAATTGAAACCGACTCTAGTGAAGTAGAACTGATAGATTCCACATTTTCCATTGAGGATAAAACGTCTTCAATTTTTTCAGAAACAGATGTTTTAACTTCACTAGGTGCAGCACCCGGATATATAGTTGATATGGTAACTATTGGCTGTGTAAACTTTGGAAGTAGCTCATAACCCAACATGGAATAAGAGACTAAGCCTAATAATGAAAGTACTATAAAGACTACTACCGGTGCTGTGGATCGCTTTATTGATATTTCTGTAATTTTCATAACGTACTATTTTTTAATCCTAATCTTTGCCCCATCTACCAAATTGATTTGACCTGACGTAATAACCAAATCGCCTTCGTTGAGACCGGAAACTACTTCTAAATAGTTGTCATTTCTTTGACCAACATCAATATTCTTCAGAACAGCCGTACTGTCTTGGTATATATAAACCTGAGGGTTTTTGATACTACCCACCAATACGCTTCTATTTATTGCTAATGCGTCTACTGACTGAAAATTGAAGTGGGCGGTACCAAACATCCCTGATTTTAAGTTCTTTGATGCATTAGTGATTTTAATTTCTACAGGAAATGTAAGTGCTTGTGAACTCCTCACCCCAATTTTGCTTACAGTACCTTCAATTTGGTTAATACCTAAAGCTTGTATAGTAATGGTCACAGACATACCCAATTCCACCTGTTGTATTTCGTTTTCGGAAACCATTACCTCCATTTTCATTCTCTCCACATCTACTATATCAAAAAGAGGGTCTCCTCCGCGCACATAACTTCCCTTTTCTATATATCTTTTGTCATTTATTCCTGAAAATGGTGCTCTTATAAAGGTATCATTATAGGCCTTTTCTGCCGAAATCAAATCGGTTTTAGCCTTTATATGAGCAAGTTGGATGTTATCTAAGTCCTGCTGACTAATTCCCCCGGCTTCAAATAGATTCTCAATACGTTTTTTGTCTTTCTCTATTTTATCAAAATTGGCCTTTGCTAAATCCAAAGTTGCCTTTATAGTTTGGTCATCAAGCCTAGCGAGTATCTGGTTTGATTTTACATATACACCATCTTCAATTAGTATAGCTTTGATAACCCCGGGCATCTCTGATGAGACTGTAACTTCTTTGTTAGGAATAAGATTTCCATTTACCTTAAAACTCTTTACAATTTTTCTTTTTGTTAAAGGCTCAGTGTTTACCGGAATAAAATCCGGCTCTATTTGTGCCAATTTTACATTTTGTTTCATTTCCTCTTTGTTGCTTTTAAGCACAAATGCGACCAAGACAACAAGTGCTAGGAAGATTATCGAGTTAATTATTATCTTTTTCATATTTTTCAATTAATAAGATTCTAGGAGATTGCCTGTTGATTTATATAATTCAGTTTCTGCTATTTTTACCTGCAAAAGCGCAGCAGAGTAATTGAGTTGGGCAGTAGTTAGTGCAGTCTCTGCACTTAACAAGTCTGTAAGATCAGACAACCCTTGCTCATAGCTCTTTTGGGAAATATCATAAACTTTTTGCGCCAAATCAACACTTGTTTTTCTCGTTTCGAGGGTAGATAAACTCTGATTGAGTTTGTTTTGGGCATTGGCATAATCAACATTATACTGCTGCTTTGTGAATTCGATTGACTCCTCAACTTGTTGCTTTTTCAGTTGGGATTGCATACTTTGAGCATTCATCCTTAGCCCATCAAAAAGCGTTAATGTAAGACTGAGTCCTATTGATGAAACATCAAACCAGTTGGTAGAAGCATCTGAACTCGAAAAGAAAGCATCATTGCTAAGACCATTATAAGCATAATTGGCAAAAAAGCTCAACTTAGGATAGTAGCCCGATTTAACGTTTATTTTTTCCAATTCGTAAAGTCTCTTTTGAACATTAAGGAGGTTAAAGTCTGTGAGATTTTCATGTGTCATATCAGGCATATCCATATCTACCAACTGTATTTCCTTGTCTTCATCATTTTTCAAAACAAGAGTAGTCTCCTGATCCATCCCCATCATGAGTTGAAGTTGTTTAATTGCATTTTTTCTGGCTAGGGATAAGTCTGACAACTGTATTTCAAGATTCATTTTAGAAACCATAAGGCGATCATGATCAACTTGCTTAATGAAACCTTGCTCTAATTGTACTGC
Organism: Fulvivirga kasyanovii; assembly: GCF_009711405.1. Classification (GTDB taxonomy): domain Bacteria; phylum Bacteroidota; class Bacteroidia; order Cytophagales; family Cyclobacteriaceae; genus Fulvivirga; species Fulvivirga kasyanovii. The sequence goes on from NZ_SMLW01000463.1 coordinate 11,350, forward strand.
CGATATTTCAAGAAGTTTGTTGGTTTGATTCAAGTTACTCTGAAGTACCTCAATATTCCTATCTAATATGGAGATATTGTAATAAAGAATTACGGCTCTGTAAACAACCTCTTCTTTGGTTTTTTTTACCCTAAGCGAATACAATTCTTCAGAAGATTGTGCGGCTTTCATAGCTGTAAATACTGATTTGTCGAACAAGGGTTGGTTTAATGATACAGCAACAGAGGTGTTGTAATCCAACCCTACTTCTAGGGTGCTTACTCCACCAGGGTTACCGGTAAGTTCTCCCGGTACAACCAAAACAGGAAGGAGCAGGTTGTTTATATAGTTTGCACTTGCTGTTACTTGCGGTAAGGCCGTGCTTCTGACTTCTTTTGTTACCTCGAAACCTATCTTTTCTTGTATAAGGCTGTTTTTTATATCGCTGTTGTTTTCAAGCGTATATGCAACCACCTCAGACAATGAAAGGGTAACCTGTGCCGTAACCAAATTACCCGACAATAGGGCAATTAATAGTGAGAAAATAGTTTTGTAAGAAATTCGATTCATAGATAATGTGCTTATATGGAATTGCGGGCTTCCCATTCAGAAAGAATAACAGGAAGTCTTTCTTCGTATAGTTGATATAAATCCCTAATTTTTGATAATTGTGAGTTGGTTTCATTGAATTTGTCAGGTCTAAGAACCAGGGCTTTGTCGAGTATTTCTCTATAGCCTCGATATT
>NZ_SMLW01000361.1 GCF_009711405.1 Fulvivirga kasyanovii
TGTTTAAGGTGAAAAAAGATGACTTTTATGAATTGTTGTCAGATAATGTAAGCCTTGCCCATAAAATGGTTCAGTATGTTTAATTGCTGTACTTTACTGCAAAAAAATGTTTTTTTTTGTATTTTAATGACCAAACGTTTTATTTTAAATACTTTATACCTTTTTTAATTTTTCAGTTAGCCTCTGATACTTATTTTTTAAACTATTACCTGGGCACATTATAATGCTAAACTACGACATACAAATGGGAGAACATGACCGTGAGTCAGAGGTATTTGACAACCACGGGAACATCATGTTAAGAAATCCCTTCCCAGGTCTCAGGCCATTTAGCATAGACGAGTGCCATCTTTTCTTTGGCAGAGAGGGGCAGGTTGATGAAGTATTGGTAAAGCTGGCTGCTAATCGGTTTATCACGGTTATGGGATATTCCGGTAGTGGTAAATCTTCATTGATGTATTGTGGACTTGTGCCCATTCTTTATGGAGGCTTCATGACCGATGCCGGATCGAGCTGGAAGGTACTGGTGTCAAGGCCAGGAACTTCACCGATAGAGAACCTGGCAGATTCTATCCTTAAAGAATCAGATGATTTTGAAAACCAGTCGGAAGAAGAAAAGCATTTAAATAAAACCATTATATCGGCACTGCTTAAAAGTGATACCGAAGGTTTGGTTAAAGCAATTGACAGGCTTAGTGATCACAGTGGCCAGAACACCCTTATATTAATAGACCAGTTTGAAGAGCTTTTCCGTTACCGTACTGAGAAAGGAAAGGCTACCCCCGAAGAGGCGAAGATCTACGTAAACCTCCTGCTCGAAGCCTGTAAAAGTGCAAAGTCATCGATATATCTGGCCATTACCATGCGCTCTGATTATGTAGGGGACTGTTCACTGTTTCCAGGGCTTACACAGATGATCAACCAGAGCAATTATCTGGTTCCTCAAATGACCCGTGACCAGAAGAGAATGGCTATTGAAGGTCCGGTAGCTGTTGGCGGAGGCGTCATTGCCGACCGACTGGTAAAGAGGCTGCTGAATGAAGTAGGGGAGAACCAGGATCAACTGCCTATTCTGCAACATGCTCTGATGCGTACCTGGGATTATTGGATCCGAACCCGGGAAGAAAAGGAACCCATGGACATCAGGCATTACAATGCCGTGGGTAAGATGTCGGAAGCCTTATCGCAGCATGCCAATGAAGCTTACGACGAGCTATCATCCAAAGAGAAAGAAATCGCTGAGACCCTGTTCAAATCACTGACCCAGCGTACTAACGACAGCTTTGGTATGAGGCGCCCTGTTCGCCTGGGGTTGGTAGCCGAACTGGCCGGTGTTACTGACAACGATGTGATTGAGGTTGTAGACAAATTCCGGCAGCCGGGAAGGTCTTTTTTAATGCCTCCCCATAACGTGAAACTTAATGCAGATTCTATTGTAGAAATCTCCCACGAAAGTTTGATGAGGATATGGATCAGGCTTAAGACGTGGGTTGATGAAGAGTATGAATCTGCTCAAATGTACAGGCGTCTGTCGGAGGCAGCGGCTATGTACCAGATTGGCCGTACCGGGCTTTGGAGACCGCCAGATCTTCAATTGGCACTTAATTGGCAGAAAAAGCAGCGCCCAACACGGGCATGGGCCCAGCGGTATGACGAAACTTTTGAAAGGGCAATTGTATTTCTGGACACGAGCCGTATTACTTATGAGGCTGAGCAGAAAAACCAGGAGATGCTTCAACGGCGGTTGTTGAAACGCGCCAAGATTGTTGCCGTCGTTTTAGGTATTGCCACGGTTATTTCCGTGCTCTTTTTCGTATTTGCAGTCACAAGAAATATTGAGGCTAACAAACAACGCGAATTTGCCGAAGAGCAAAAGCTAAAAGCGCAGGAAGAACGTGACAGGGCATACATAAGTGAAGCCGAGGCAAAAAAGCAAAGGTCCAGGGCAGAGCGAGAGGAACAAAATGCTCGCGAACAGGCAGAAAAAGCAAGACAGGCATTGATCATAGCACAGCAGCAGCGTAACCTCGCCCAGGAGCAGTCCCGGATCGCTCAGGAACAACGCAATATCGCTGATAATGAAAAACTGATTGCGCAGAACGCCAGAGAGGCTGCGGAAAAGGAATACCAACGTGCGGAAAGAAACTATACAAGAGCACAAAAGCTATTGTTTCAATCCGTGGCCCAATCCATGGCTGTTAAATCCCTGAGCATTGAAGATAATGACCTGAAGGGACTACTTGCCCAACAGGCTTACACCTTCAATAAAAATTATGAGGGTAGGACTTATGACCCGTACATTTACAATGGCCTGTATTCAGCTATGGCTCAAATCAAAGGTAAGGCATTCAACACCATATCCGGAGTCCATAGAAATTCAGTGAGGTCAGTGGTGTTCGAGAGTAAGGGTAATACCTTCTACAGTACAGGTACAGAGGGTAAAATCGTTAAAGCGTCATTAAATGCTCCTTCAAATACCAGTGTTATATCTTCTAACCCATACCCCAACAGGGTGTTGGCCATCAGTCCTGATGACAGATGGTTGGTAAATGGAAGTGATTCGGCTGCATTAAAAGTTTTTGATCTCAAAACGACAGATATTTCCCAAAGACTGATTACTGGACACTCCAGCTTTGTTAACGATATCGAATTTTTGCCAGGCCAGAATGTATTTATTTCTGCCGGTGCAGACCGCCAGTTGCGCAAGAATGATGTTTCTACTATGACAAGTACCCTCATGAAGCGTACCGCTGAGCAATTTAAAACGATAGCCATCAGCAAGAGTGGCAAATGGCTGGCAGGGGGTACATTAAGTGGAAAAGCTGTACTGGTAAACCTGAACGACCTTTCAGAAAAAGTATTAATTGATCAGCCGGGCATCCCTGTCCATGCATTAACATTCAGCCCCGATGGCAGATTTTTGGCTATCGGAGATGAACAAGGGGTAGTAAAGATATGGGACCTTTCACTAGGTAAAACAGATCATGAATTTACCGGTCAAAAAGGAAGGATAAGTGATCTTGAATATAGTAAAGATGGGAGACTGCTGGCATCTGCCAGTTTGGACCAGACCATTCAAATGTGGGTAACCAGTGAGATTGATGAACTGCCTATCAAAATGACAGATAACGATGCCTATGTTTGGGATATTGCCTTTAGTCCCGATTCTGATTATCTTATCGCGGCATGTGGTGATGGGGAGCTGAGGATCTGGCCAACTAAACCCGAACTGATGGCTGAAAAAATGTGTAACGAACTTTTCAGAAATATGAATGAAGACGAGTGGAAAACTTATGTAGGCAATGATATCGGCTTTCAGAATACTTGTATAAACCTTTTACTTAATAATTATTGATGATGTTAAGAAAGGTTTTACGTGTAATGTTCCTCTTGTGTGTCTTTGGAAGATCAGTTTATGGGCAGTCTTGCGGGGAAACGTTGAATATTGCCAGGGAAAGTTTTAATGCCGGTCATTTGTATGAAATCCCTTCCATTCTGAAACCATGCCTGGATCACGGCTTTAACAGGGATCAGAAAATAGAAGCTTACTGGCTCCTTACCAGAACATACCTCTTTATAGATGATCCCATAAGTGCAGAAGACAGCTACCTTAAGCTGCTCAGGCAGGACCCGGAATATATTATTGATCCAGAGCGCGATCCTATAGACGTGGTTTATCTAAGCAAAAAATTTAAAACAACTCCAATATTTGTGCTTTATGCAAAGCTTGGCTCCAACCTCACCTCAGTGGATGTGATACATAACTATGGGGTGGATAATACTGCAAACAGTGCGGAAGATTATAAAGGAAAACTGGGCTTTCAGTTTGGAGGGGGAGGCGAAGTTAATATAAATGATAACTTCAGTCTCGGGCTTGAACTTAACTTCTATCAGAGGAGCTACAGCTATAGCAATACCTTATTCAATTCTGATAATCAGACATTTCAGGAAAATCAGACAGGCATTGATATGCCTGTTTTCTTGAAGTACAGATGGGATTTTGTTAAAATAAGACCATATGTATATGCGGGAGTTGGCTTTAGCTATTTGCTAAGTTCTAAGGGTACCGTTAAGCTCATTGACAGGGTGGGCTCAGGAGCCGAGGATTTGACAGAAATACCGGTAACTGGTCCGGAAGTGGATTTGAAGTCTGTACGTAATAGTTTTAACAGGTTTGCCCATTTGGGGGCCGGGGTTAACTACCGGCTTGGCTACAATTACCTTGTAGTGGATGTAAGGTACATGGCCGGCTTATCCAATATAATCAATGAGGAGGAGCAATACACCAACACTATCCTTTTATACAAGTATGGTTTTGTAGATGATGATAAGCGATTAAACAACTTTTCGCTATCAGTAGGGTTTGTAAAGCCTCTTTATAAGCCACGGAAAATAAAAAAGGCTTCTGTTAAGGGACTGTTTTCAAGATTTTTTAAAAAGGATTGAGGTAGATGCGAATTTTAACCATATTGATCGTTTTAAGCCTCTTTGTCGGTTGTGATACGGAAAGTAATGTAGACCCGAGGTTTGAAAACTACTTTGTTAAATATTACGGCGAAGAGGGAAACCAGACAGGTGTTGATGTAAAGGTATTAAGTGATGGGTTTATTATTTTGGGTAACAGCACTTCTGCCGATGGAAATCAGGATATTGTACTGGTAAAGGCAGACCACCTTGGAAACCAACAGTGGATAAACAGGTTTGGAGGGATTAATAATGAGTCTGCAGCAGCTATGGAAGTAGATGCCAGCGGTAATTTTATCATAGCAGCGACAGTAAACACTACAGCTTCTGACCGGGATGTGATGATTTTGAAAGTTGCACCAGACGGTACACAAATTGACAGCGCAGTGTTTGGAAGCGTTGGGAAGGATGATGTTGCCAACGACATTCTAATCACACAGAACGGTGATTATATTCTTACAGGCTATACTACTAACGTGGATACCTCCAAGCCCGGGTATCTTGCCAGTACTGATTTGCAGGACATTTATTCTGTTCGCACTACTTCTGGTCTTGAGCAACTTCTCCCTGCTGCGTGGCGTAGGGTTTATGGGTTTCCAGGCGTGGACAGAGGAGTGAGTCTGATGCAAAAGCCCGATGGTTCATTTCTTTTTTTTGGTACTACAAATAAACCACCTACCAGCAATTCGCAACAAGCCGGATTCAATATGTTCTTATTCCCGGCAGCAGCCGATGGTATTGCAGTATCGACGGCCGAATTACAACTTTTCGGAACTCTTTCAAACGAAACAGCCTCAGGAATTATTGAAACCAGCGAAGGCGGTTTTGTTATGATTGGCACAAGTACTTCCTCAGGCCTTAATCAACTCTTTATGGCAAGAGTGAGGAGCAATAATGATTTTGTAAGCGCAGGAACTATTGCCGTGGACGGTAATGTTGAAGGAGCCTCTATTACTGAATCTGGTAATGGTGGATTTCTGGTGCTTGGAGAGATCATGGAAAATAATAATACCAACATTGCACTTTCCAGAGTTGCCCCTAACGGATCCATCAGATGGCAACATACCTTTGGTGGCGTGGATAGCGACATGCCCGGTACCGTTGTCGAGCTTGAAAATGGAGAGGTATTATTTGTAGGTACGGTCACTTTGGAAAGCCAATCCAAGATTTGTTTGATAAAAGTTACCCATAATGGAGAACTGAAACCCTAGCATCAATTGATGTAAAGGTTACTTAATGATGTTTTTTGAGATTAAAAAGTATTATATTACCAGTTTCAACAACAGCCCTCATGCTAAAAAACCAATCAAAAGCTTTTGCCTCGGAGACAGGCCCACATAATAACCTTCGTGGAGTTTTTGTGTTTGCTGCTTTTATTGGACTCCTTTTGAGCAACAGTTATTTGAATGCTCAGTGTGGTTTTTCAGGGTTAAATGCAGCCTATTGTAGTTCGGACGCAGCCGTTACACTTACTGAAGCAACTACCGGAGGAACCTTTTCAGGGCCAGGTATATCAGGTAATACATTTGACCCTTCTGTTGCCGGTCCGGGAACCCATACTATTAACTATGTAAATTATGATGTTTATACAGTAAGTACCGCGGGTACTTATAACCCTTTCCTGTCATTGGTAGGATGGATCAAAGCACCTAATGGTGCAACAGGGGATTTGCAGAATGATGATGATGAACTGTCGGTGGCCATAAATATTGGTTTTACCTTCAATTTTTTTGGAAACGACTACACTCAATTGTATGCATCCTCAAATGGTAATGTTGCTTTCTCTTCATATACAGAAAATTCATACTGGCGTACATCTATCCCTGCGGTTTCTGATCCCAATAATATGATAGCCATATTGCGGACAGACCTCGACCCTTCCAGTACCACTACCGATAGAATTAAATACAGAGTTGAGGGCACTGCTCCAAATAGAGTTTTCATACTTTATTATGAGAACCTCGAGAGATTTAACACCGCTACTGGTGATTTAGTAACAACACAGTTAAAACTGTTTGAAACTACTAATGTAATTGAAATCCATACCACTGAAAATAGTGCAACGCTTTCTTCGGAGACCAGTTTGCAAGGTGTTGAGAATGCAGCAGGAACTATAGGGTATACAGTTTCAGGCCGTAATGATGAATTCTGGACGGCTACCAATGATTTTGTTTCCTTCACACCGTGTACAGACTCTCAGGCAGTAACAGTTACCGAGCAGCCAGTAGCTGATGCAGGAACTGGTGGTAATGTATGTGGCAAAGATGCCGGCAATCCGCTCACCTTTACAGGAGTAGCAAGTGTAGGCACAGGCATTTGGACCCAACAGAGTGGCCCGGGCACCAGCAATATAGCCACCCCAGGCAGTGCGACGTCAACAGTGACGGTTGACACCTACGGCAGCTATGTATTCCGTTGGACGGAGACGAATGGCGGCTGCAGTGATTTTGATGAAGTAACAGTCACTTTCTACGAGCCTACGGTTGCGGATGCAGGCCCAGTGACAGCCGAAGAGTGCGATTTAAATATCAATCTTGCCGGGGTTCAGAGCATTGCAGGCAGTACGGCCAGTTGGAGCACAATAGCAGGGAACCCAGCGGACATCACTTTCAGCAGCACAACAATATTTAACCCAACAGTTACTTCAACAGCCTAT
>NZ_SMLW01000247.1 GCF_009711405.1 Fulvivirga kasyanovii
AGGCTGACTCGCTTGTGTAAATAGCACCTTCCGGGATAAAGGCAGAAAAGGGAATCCTTGGATTCCCTTTTTCTTTATTTTCTTAATTTCAATTCAGCTAATATAGCTCTGTATCTTTCGATATCTGTTTTGTGCAAGAAGTTTAGTAATTTTCTCCTTTTACCCACAAGCTTTAAAAGGCCTTGCTGAGTGGAGTAATCCTTCTTGTTCTTTTTCATGTGCTCCGTAAGGTGATTAATCCTGTAGGTAAAAAGTGCTATTTGAGACTCAGGAGAACCTGTATCTGTCTTAGACTTTAACCGACCATGATTTTCGAACAACTCTTGTTTCTTCTCTGTTTGTAAATACATGCTTAGTTAAATTTAGTGTAATTGTTAAATAAAGCGCAAATGTATCAAGCTACCGTGTAATAACCAAATATTACTGCTTATCTGGCTTTGTTTTTTTTCGCTTGCCAAACCAGGTTTTAAACTTATCGATCATCACACTGTAAAAGTCGGATTCGAACAGCCTGGCATCATTCCTGGCCTGCCTCAGGAAAAACAGACCTATAGGAAGCAACAGAGCATTGGCAGCCCACATTCCCATGAAAGGCTCTATCATATCCTGCTTGGCCCACTTCTCCCCCATCATACTGATCACATAGAAAATGATGAAGAAAATGATAGAGACAAGCACAGGTATACCCAGGCCTCCTCTTTTAATAATGGCTCCGAGCGGAGCGCCGATCAAAAACATAATGATACATGCCATGGAGTTAGCAAGTATCTTGTGCCATTGTACATCAAAAGTGTCCTGCTCATAGGTCAGACGTTCTATGCGCTGGTTGCTGGTTTGCAATTTGCTCTTGGTTTGCCTTACCATATTTAAAGCACTCTGCAGCTCACGCTCCTGATCCTTGTCATCCTCTTTGGTCATGAGCTCCTGAACAATATCTGCCTTGGTTTTGGTCTTTACGGTATCCTTTTCCTTCTCCTGCTGTCTGGTCCTTATTTCCGGGTGTGCCCCCCCGTCATCATCTTCCTGGGTTGGTATGATTTTCTGCGGCTCAATTTTCACCACCTTTTTATCGGAGTCCGCCCTCAGCTTAGCTCTGTCTGCATCATTAAGCACGCGTTTTTCAGGCATTTTTTTAGCATCAGCCCTGGCGATGGCATCCTTCATGTTTTCTACTTTGGGAGGTACCTGCTTATTTTCAGGTTCTGGCTTCCCCTTCCCTACAACTATCTTTTTAGGCTCCGCCACTGACCGTGGTGTCTGCTGTTTTTCTTCATCGGCAGGTTTCTTCACTGGCTTAGCATCCTGCTTTGCCGACTCAAGCCTTTCATTATGTGCTTTTATCTCTTTCTGGTCGGTCGTCATTGGCTTCTCTTCCTTTGGAGTAGCCTGTTTAATACTATCTTCTTTTGCTTTTTCAGCCAGCTCCAGGCGCTCCTTTGCAGCATTCAGGCTATCATTATAGGCCTTAAACTCTTTCAGCTCCTTCGGCATTTGTATGCTGTCATCCCGTAAATGGTAATAAAATGCATAAGGCACCTCAGCATAAACCTGCAACCTCTTCTCCATGATATCATGCCCTACGGAATCCACATCATGCCTAAGCTGGGAAAGGTTCCGCATGATCCTGTTCCCTTTAAAAAGGTCTTTGTCCGTCCGGTCGAGGCCGAATGATGAAAGGTCAAGCACAAATTCACTCTTGGCAAACTGGGCACGCCTGAAAGTTTCTTTTTTATTAGTGGTAGACTTGGAAGTACCTGATCCCTCTTCATAGGAATGGCCACGGAACAGTACCAGCTTCAGGTACCTGTCATTATGTATAGTGTACATGGCTCCGGAGTCGGCAAGTGTTACATTCTTATTACCATTCTGGTTGCGGTGGTCATAAATAATAACGTCTTCTATGGTATGCCCGTCGTCATGCTTTTTGTTGACTTTAATGCTAAAATCAGGTATACCATTATAGAAAGTACCTTCTTTCAGATCCAGGGCCGGTTTTTTCTGTTTGATATCGTAAAGCAGACTGTATGCTTCAAGGGCGGCTTTGGGTACAAAGTAGTTGTTGGAATAGTAGGCCAGTACCGTAAGCCCAAGCACAAAAACGAATATGGGAAGTAGTGCTCTAAGTAGCGAGATACCCGCACTTTTAATAGCTGTAAGTTCAAAATGCTCACCTAAATTCCCGAATGTCATCAGGGAAGAAAGCAATACCGCAAGGGGTATGGCAATGGGTGTCATGAAAACTGCAAAATAGAAAAATAGCTGCGCGAGCACATCCCAACCAAGGTCTTTTCCCACGATGTCATCAAAGTACTTAAGCATATGCTGCGTAAGCAATATGAACACCACTACGAGGAACGTAAGGAAAAATGGCCCTAAAAAGGAGGATAGAATTAATTTGTCTAACTTCTTCATCACACTACGCGCATCAAAAAAGAAGCCAAAAATACGGAATACTGATCAGAATTAATTAACCTCCCACGGTTTCTTTTAAATTATCGACCAGGCTGTGCCAGAGATCATATAATTCTTCGTTATCATCCATATCAGAGTAGTCTGTAATCCTGATAAAAACACTTTGTGTCAGCTCATTCATTTCCAGCCTCAACTCAAAGTATGCGGGGTCGTCGCTCTCATCATCGGTTTCCGGAAGGAACTCAAATTTAACATAGTGGTTAGTACGGTGGGAAACCATTTTGGCTTTGTGATCCTCCTCATCCCAAATAAAATTATAGACCTTGTCCTCATCAACCGTTACGTCATCTGCCAACCATTGTGCAAGGCCACTGGCAGTACTCAAATAGGGATATAACATTTTGGTTGACGCATTGATTTCAAAGTCCGTTGTAAACAAATGCCTACTCATATCCAGCGCTTTAAGAATTGTTTTAAGATATGCCATTTTTACGAAACGACCAATTTAAATAAAAATTTAAAAAGTATTTGGTAATTAAAAATCATTATTAGTAAGTTTGCGCTCCAATTGAGAGACAGTTAAGCAGTTCACACGTTCTCAGTTCATAGAAACCGGGAACTAAAAACACTCAACTGACAACAAAATGGCGAGGTAGCTCAGTTGGTTAGAGCGCAGGATTCATAA
>NZ_SMLW01000534.1:0-3143 GCF_009711405.1 Fulvivirga kasyanovii
GTTTCTCAACTAATTTTCAAGGAAGCCCTAATTCGTGATTGAAAATCACCAAAATTTGTATTTGCTAAGTTTTTGCAAACTTTTTGCCAACTCCCTTCTTACACGTTTGGCTATTTCAACACAAAAAATGGTGTAATACTATCAATCATTACAACTCATAAAAAACAAAAGCTTAATTTATTTAATCACTTATCAAATAAGCCATCAAGTTCTTCAGCACTTAGTTTGGCATCGCTAAAATCCGATGGTGTAAAATGAGTTGTTTTTTCTTGGCGGATATGATCCAGAATATTTTTTAGTTGGTCCATGAAAGTACTGAAGAACCATTGTATAGTAGATTCTTTAAAAGCTTTAGCATTGTAGCTTATTTCCATGTTCAAGATGCCTCTTACCACGATTAAATTCAAATCTATTTTAGCTGTCATCTTGTTGCGCTTATCAGTTTCTAATCCTTGCACACTATCATGATATCGAAAGAGTTCATTATCTAATTCATTCATAAATTCACCCAAATAGTTTACTCTAAGCTCTGGCAATCTCATCGAAACCGGAGTGCTGCCCCTATCATTATATTTGCTCAGTCCGTAACCTAATCCATGATCAGGAACTTTTCTCATTTGCTCCTTAACCGAGATTATTTGAGCTTTTAATTCATCATCGTGCATGTCAAACTGAATAGGATACATACAAGTGAACCAACCAATTGTTCTGGACACATCAATAGCTTCCAATTGTCTTCCGTGATTCTCATACATTATTACACAGTGCGATAATTTCGTCCATTGATTTATGGTTATTACCAAAGCGGTATTCAGTAGAGTAGGAACATCTGATTTATAAACATCATGGGCTTTTTTAAGTAAAAATTCAGTGTTCGATTCGTCTAATGTTCCTGTTACTTTCCTCAAATTCTCAACCGTCCAATCGTCAGTTTCAAAATCCAAAGGAAGCCTAAACCTATCTTCATTAGTAAAGCTCCAATATTGATTAACTTCATTTACTTGTAGGCGGGTATATTCCTTTAGTTCTTTATTCCAATCCAAAGAAGAGGCGGATTTTCTATTCCACTGAATGGGTTCATTTTTTAGTAACATGTCATAACATATTTTTAGATCCTTCAAAAGAATTCTCCACGATACACCGTCCATAATTAAGTGATGAGCAGTAATAAACAGATATTCTGTTGCACTTGGTGATTTTAAAATTGCAGCTTTTATTAAAAGGCTCTTTGTAATGTCGAAGGATGATTTAAATGAATTAAATAAATCTGCATGATTGTCCTCTATTCTTTTCGAAACTACTTCTAACTCCTCTTTCAAATCCCAGCTCTCGATAACGAAAGGTTGTTCATAGTGACTATTATTATAATATAACTTTCTTGTAGCCGGATTGTAATTCAATCTCAACCCGTCATGATGCTTTATTATTTCTTTGAAAACTTTTTCTAATACCTCGCGGTCTATTGGTTTTCTAAATTCCAAATTGATAGATTGATTGTAAAAAGACGGATTGATAAAATTTTGATTAAAAAACCATTGCTCGATAGGAGCTAAATCTCTGGCCCCATCAACTATCCCTTGCTCATAAGTATTCTTATTAGAAGCAAATTTTGCACCTAAACCGATTTGCTCTATCGTATGAAAGGTCATAATATCTTTAACCTTAATATTAATCCCTTCTTCTGACAAGCGCGAAGCAATTTGAATAGCTTTAATCGAATCACCTCCTAGTTCATAAAAATTACTAGCCACTGTAATCTTCTCTTGACCTAAAATCTCTTGCCACACCTCTATTGAAATCCTCTCAATTTCATTGCTTGGGAGCCTGTGTTCCTCCTCATTATTATATGAAGGTTGGGGCAATGATGTATAATCCACTTTCCCATTATTGGTTACTGGTATAGCCGTTATGGAAATGAAACGGTTAGGAAGCATATAGGCAGGAAGCTTACCCGAAAGGTATACTTTTAATTCTACTTCAGATAGCTCGTTAGTCGCTCCAACAGCCGGTACATAATAGGCACATAGTACCTCTTTGTCGTTATTGGTCAATGTGGTGGTGACGATAGCCTCCAATATTTGAGGGTGCTCAATCAGTTCATTTTCAATTTCAACGAGTTCAATACGGTAACCATTTATTTTTACCTGGTGATCGTACCTTCCAAGATATTCCATTTGACCCCCTTGTAATCTTCTAGCTATGTCTCCTGTTCGGTACATTTTGGTATCAGGAACAAATGGATTGTCAACAAACACCTCGTTCATGAAGTCTGGGTTGAACAGGTAGCCTCGGGCTAGCCCATCACCAGATATATAAATCTCACCTGATACTCCCGCAGGAATTGGTTTTAGATATTTGTCCAATAAAAATATTTGCATGTTAGCTGCCGGAAAACCTATTGGAACAGAAAATGAAGTATCTTTTGTATTAAATTGATAGATCATACAACCTACAGTAGCTTCAGTAGGTCCATACTCATTATAAATGATCATGTCTTCGCCAAACTTTTCAATGACCTGCTGGGCTAGTTTTGAGCTGAATTTTTCACCACCAACGATAAAACGCTTTAAACGTCTACTTTTAAGATGACTTGAATTCAAACTTTCCACTATTAATCGCAAATGAGAAGGGGTTAGCTTCATAATATCCACTTTATCCTCTGTAAATACTTTTTTCATGGCGCTGGCGCTGTCAGTATCATCATATATTACTATAGTATTGCCAGTAACTAAAGGGACAAATATGGAAGTTACCGTTAGGTCAAATGATATCGACGTAAACAAAGGAAAAGCTCCGAAACCGCTTTCGAGATAATTGCTAGCAGCCCAGGTGATGTAATTGACTAAAGATCGATGCTCTATCATTACGCCTTTTGGGCTTCCCGTAGTTCCTGAAGTATAAATAATATAGGCGAGGTCATTAGGCGTATTTATAACATTAAGATTTTTATCATTGGTATTATTGAATGCTAGTTTGTCCACATAGATGAAGTGCGGGAATGATTGATCAGATGAAGAAAGGTTTTTCGCCTTGATGGAATGATCCGAGGTAGTAAGCAATAGTTTTGTTTGGCTATTTTCGATGATATATTTTATTCTTTGTAGAGGTAGATCTACGTCTATTGGAATATATGCCCCGCCAGA
>NZ_SMLW01000534.1:3421-16937 GCF_009711405.1 Fulvivirga kasyanovii
CTGTCCGACACCTTCATTTCTTAAATGATTCGCCAAGACATTGACTTTTTTATTTAATTCAGAAAAACTCAGCGATTTTCCATCATATTCAATCGCCAACTTTTTCGGATGCATTTCCACCTGTTCTTCGAACAACTGATGGATACACTTTTCTGATGGGTATTCAGATTTAGTAGTATTATAGGCTACCAGATAGTTATTGACTTCTTCCTCTGAAAGAATTTGTAGCTCAGCGATTAACTCCTTCGGATTAAAGAGAACCCTATCTATCAAATTATCAAAATGCTCCTGCAGCCTTTCAATGCTCGTTTTCTTGAACAAGTCGGTTGAATATTCGAAGGAATAATGAAAAGTATCTTGACAGTCGAATACTTCCAACGAAAGGTCAAATTTTGAAAACTCCGGATCGAAAAAGTGCCTGGATAGTACATTTTCCCCGGGATCGAGCTTAGGAAACGTCATATTCTGATAGATAAACATAGAATCGAATAAAGGATTCCTGCTAATATCTCTACTACGCCTAATCATCTGAATGAGATTGTTATATGGATAATTTTGATGAGCGAAAGTCTGATTGACTTTTTTTTTAACCTGCTGTAGAAAATCAAAAAAAGACATACCTCCTGTCACCTTCATTACTAAAGGCAAACTATTTACAAACATTCCTTGAGTGTCAGTAATATCAGGATGAAGACGACCAGCCACAGGAATGCCTAAAGCAAACTCATCTTGTTGAGTATATTTGGCCAAAAGAATATAGTAGATTGAAAGTATGAAAGCGTGTGATGTGCAGTGGCATTTTTTTGCCATACTACGAATTTTCTCAGAACGACCAGCATCAATAATCCTGAGCGTTCTCCCCCCTTTCCCTGACAGCATTAAGGGTCTTGAAAAGTCTGTAGGCAACTCCAGAACTGGAAGTCCGTGTTTCAATTCTGCCTGCCAGTAAGATGGCTCGTCATGTTGACCTGCATCGGATTGAAAAATAGCATAATCTGCAAAAGAAGTATTGATAATTGACAATGACTTTCCATAGTAAAGGTTAAACAATTCTTTGACGAAATTATTAACAGATATGCCATCGGCAATAATATGGTGAAAATCCATAAAGAGAAAGTACTCCTCTCCCAACGTTTCAATAAGTACAATCCTAAAAAGTGGGGGCTTCGAAAGATCAAATGGCTTGACTAAACTTTTAAGTAGTTCATCTAAGTCATCCCTATCTACCGATTCCTCCTGTAGTTTAAATTCCACACGATCGTTGATTGAAAAATAGGGTTCAGGCAGTTGGTTTAAAGACATTCTTAAGGCATCATGTCTTTCTATCAGTCGGTCAATTGTTTTTTTCAGGACATTAGAATCGATGGAGTTTTGAAGTTCTATGACTACTGGGATATTATAAGCGATAGATTGTTTATCTAATTCCCAATAATAAAAAATACCGGCTTGAGAAGTGGTTAAAGGATATCGATCGCGAAAATCAGCTTTAGGAATTGCATTATATTGCTGTGATTTTAATTCAGACAATACCGAGGCGAGCTTCCTTACGGTTGATCTTTCTAGAAGTATAGATAAGGGCAGTTCGACATTGAACTCCTTTAAGAACATCATGCCAAGTTCTGCGGCTTTCAGCGAATTTCCTCCGACTTCAAAAAAGTTATCAGTAACCCCTATATTACTGTGTCCTAAAACCTGCTTCCAGAAAACTAAGACTTTTCTTTCTAAATCATTTTGAGCCCCTAACCTATTATTGCTGGAATTATATTGCTTAAGTAACCAATGCAATTCCCTTTCTTGCTCATCAAAATCTCCATTGGTAAATTTTTGGAGCAGTCTAAACCTTTGGAGTTTTCCACTTGTTGTCCTGGGCATTTCTCGAACAGGAATTATTCGATCCAAATCTATATTCATTCGGATACTAATCAAAGATCTTAGTGATTCAAGCGTTGGGATAAATTTATCAAGTCCTCCTCTATGAAAGACAAAAGCTATTACTTCTTGTTGCTCTCTATTATCGTTATACCAACTGGTTACAGCAATTTTATTAAGCTCAATAAATTCAACGTTCTCTGCTACTCTTTCAATGTCATGAGGGTAATAATTTTGTCCATTAATGAAAATAATATCTTTAGCCCTACCGGTGATAAACAGACAACCACCTTTCATGAAACCCAGATCTCCGGTTCTAAGCCATTGATCATTAATTTTTGTCTTTTTGGTTTCGACAGGATTGTTATAATACCCTGATGTAACATTATCTCCGGATATCTGGATATGACCGATTGACTCCTCATCTAATTCTTTATTTGCCTCATCTACAATCTTTACAAAACAGTCTTTCACTGGCTTACCCACATTTACAAAGGTTATGGTTTGTTCTCCTGACAAGGTGATTGAGATATTGTCTCCTAAGTTCAATCTACTTCGATCCAAATGGCAGGACAACATTTCGTCTTCTACATTCGACATGGTTACTGCCAGGCTGGCCTCCGCTAAACCGTATACCGGGCACATGGCTGTTTTATTTAAACCATGTATTGATAGCAACTCTAAAAAGTCATTAGCCACTGGCTCAGAAATTGGTTCAGCTCCATTAAAAATGATCCTTATATTAGACAGGTCCCATTGATATTTAGATGAGTCCCCACAATGCTTTAAAATGTAGCTGTAGCCAAAATTTGGTGAGCATAAAATATTTACACCATGCTCGGAAGCCTTATGCAACCATATTGAGGGTCTTCTCACAAATAAATTTGTGGGTAAGATGAATTGATTCATACCACAGAACAAAGGGTTCAGATGGAAACCTATCAAACCCATGTCGTGGGTCAATGGCATCCAGCTGAGCATGGAATCATCAGAGGTGTACCGACCGCCATGACTAATGGAGGCCATATTAACAAGTAAGTTTTTATGAGTTAATACAACTCCTTTTGGATTTCCTGTAGAACCGGAAGAAAACTGTATAAATGCGATGTCATCTTCGTTAGCTTGAATGACATCGCCATATGATTTACAGGATAGTATTTCTTTGGGATAGATAACAGATTCATCCATCTCCTTAAACTTGTGATTTAACCCATTATCATTTGCAAATTGTTCGACCTTAGCTAATGACGCACTGGAAATGACAAGACTTGGGTTACTTAAGATTTCCCATACGTTGTATAACTTCTGTTTATGATCATCGTTTTGCCCTAAAGTCAATGGTACAGGAATAATCCCCCCTAGAATACAAGCCCAAAATACAGTAATAAATGTCCTGTTATCTTCAATTTGAAATACTAATTCTTGTTTAGTGTCGATCCCTTTACTTTGTAGATAAGCTAGACTTCGTAATGCATCCACATATAGCTCTTTGTATGAAAGAAACTCTTCAAAGTCACTTCTATGAATAAAAGTTATTCCTTTTGTGTCAAGAGACTTTCTCGAAATTAATACATCAATAAGTGTATTATACATATCATATATACTTTTGGGTTGTCAAAAAGCAAGGGCACGACTGCCTCAAAGGCCGTATTTGTAAATGATCCAGAGTATCGACAATGAAAACATTTATCTATTAGTATTCTTTCCGATGAGTGTCCGTTAAATTATTTCTTCTTAAGCTAGCACATTAGTCGAACACTCTTCAAGTTGCCCATTTTCCATTCTCAATACTCTATCTGCAACGTCAAAGTAATGAGCATCATGTGTAATGGCAACAACTATTTTCCCCATCATTTTCATCTCAGGGAGAAGTGATCTATAAAAAAAATTTCGATATTCCGGGTCTTGATCAGCAGCCCATTCATCAAATAAATAAATAGGCATATCCTCAATATAACATTGTAATAGCGCCAACCTTTTCCTTTGCCCACTAGACAATTTAATCGAGCTGTATCCATTATGATCAATTTTGACCTTCTTATCCAGATCTAGTAAAGTCATATACTTATCTATTTCAGCTTTTTTTTCTTCAACATTAATGTTGTATAGTTTATTAAAAAGATATGGCGGACTAAAAACTGCTGAAAAATACTCACTTAACTCAGACGGCTGTACTATTTCACCATTTATCAGAAGCTTACCTTCATGGGATGTATAAAGCCCAGTTAATAATTTTGCAAATGTAGTTTTACCACTACCATTTCCTCCAATAATAAAAACAACCTCCCCCCGATTAAATTTTAAATTAAAGGGGCCAACTCCAAATACTTCTTGTCCCTCTCTGTTTTTATAGTTGAATCTTAAATCTCTGATTTCGAGTTTATCAATAACCTGAGGAACTCTCCCATGAGTTCCATTTAAATCCAAACTTGATGGAATCTCGTTTATGAAGCTCTTCACTCTTTTCCAAGCTATCTTCAGGTTAATTAAAGATGGTACAGCTGCCAATATTCCATTAACAGGACCTATTAAATATAGTAGAACTATTACGAAGCTGATTACAGTATACATACCTACATTTGGAAAAAGTTCCAGCATTCCAATTGACACTACACCCAACAACACTACCAAAAGCGATTCTCCTACAAGAAATGCATCAACAAACATGATATCTGCTTTGGATATCTTATCTCTATATTCCCCGGCGCTATCAGCTACATCATTTTTGTATTCATTTTTTTTATTAAGGTGTAAACTAATCTCCTTAAACCCATCAATCATTCCGTTTATCAAACGCATGAATACGTCTCTAGAATCTCGGGCTTTCTCATAGTAAATATTGGTACTCTGGCCTGCGAAATAATATAGGGTTGCAATGGTGACTATAAGTAAAATTGTTATAAGTGTTGCCCAAAAGGCTAGAGAAGCTAGGTAAAGAAAGGCCCCTACAGCAGTGATAATACTGGTAATAAGTGTCACAAAGAGATTAGTTGAGTTGCCAATAGTATTTACATCGTCATTTAACGCAGTATAAACACGTCCTCGGTCTATTGTTTCAAACTTTTCAAAAGCCGTAGAAAATATTTTATCAATAAGCTGAATCCTTAAGTCATAGACTAGTCCTCTAGTAAATCTAATCAGGTTAATCTGAACATATCTTCGCCCCAAAAGATAAACCCCAATAGTAAGAACATAATAAAAAATTAAAAACTTAATATCAATGTCACTGTCAATAACCGAAGTAACCATCATAATGACAATCACATTTGATAAACCTGAAAGTATGCTCATCAAAAGAATTTGTGGGGCCTTCCTTTTATATTCGTTTTGTTCCGGAAAAAAAACTGTGATGAAATAAACCAAATAACTTAATGAAATTGCCAATAAAATAGACCAAATCATTACTTCGAAGCTCATTGGTGTCCATACAAATATTGACTCCCATGTAAAGCTGAACAATGCTCTAGGAAGAAGATAAAAACCTAGTAAAAATGGGCATATCGCTATAAGACATAACAGCAATCTACCTAACTTGTGCCAAGTGAGTCCTTCAAATACCCTCTCCTGTTTCACGATACCAAGAAATACAAACAACAGAAAACAAACCACGACTAGCATATAAAAACCTAGTGCGATAGACACACTTACATATGTTTTATCACCTCTGTCTCCAGGATCGTACGTACTAGGTATTTCCTCTCTTGCAAGAACTTTTATAAGTTTATCACCGATAACACTAGTAAAAGGGCTATTAGAATTTGCTAAAACAGCTACTCCAATATTATCATCCGGTCTGAATGTGATATATGAAGAGTAATTGGGGTTTAGCCCATCATGATACACCTCACCACTTCCATCAAGCGCTATTTGCCATCCATAAGCATAGGCTGACATTCCGTGTAATGCTACAGATTTGTCTCTTTGATGTGTTATGGGCAGAAGTTTTTTCATTTCAGAATCAATGTATCCCATGTTAAATTTGAGCCACCTTCCTATGTCTTCGGCATTGGATATCAAGTATCCTGCTGCATTATTTCCCTGATAAACCGGAGCCTCAAATTCTCTAGCCTTAAAAAAACCAATTTTATATCCTTTAGACATAAGTTCTGGAGAGTTGGGTATACCTACTGTTGTGCCCGATAGAGATAATTCTTCTAAAACGTCTTTTTTCATATACTCTTCGAAAGATATGTTAGTAACTTTTTGAAGAATTAGAGCAAGTATATCATAGTTAATGGTTGCATATTCATATTTTTTTCCAGGAACTTCAGATAATTCCTGATTAACTAATTTTCTGATTGTTAGCTCAAGGGCGTTCTCACCTTGAAGCACTGGTATCTTAGAGATGGTACTCCATGGGATACCACTCGTGTGATATATTAAATGCCTAACTTTAATTTTTTGATCTTCTCCTTCGAAATGCACTTGAAACCAAGGAATATAGTCAGACACATACTTATCCACATCAATCAATCCCTGTGCGACCAATTTACTAATAGCCAACCCAGTGAAAGCTTTGCTGCACGAGCCTAACTGGAACAAAGTCTTGCTATTGACTTTTGTACCAGTTTTCAAATCCGAATAGCCATATGATTTGAGTATTAACTGTCCATTATTGACGACTATTACACTCAAACCAGGAATATCACCTTCTTCCATTGATTCCCTTATAATTGGTTCAGCAACCCTAAAAAATTGGTTTTCGCTCAAGCTCTGTGAAAAACTCAACCTACAGGTCAATGCAAAAAGTATAATTATAATAATGTTTATTGATAAATATTTTGCCATACAGACATAAATCAATAGTAAATACAGGTCATAATAGACTGCTGTTTAAACATTCAGATAGAGTATTATAAGCAGTAGGAAATAGTAGTGATAATAACAACAACAGATATCAATAGGCATTGGCTTTTATAGACCAGCATTGAGTATACATTTTCTATTGCATCGTTAAATCAGCCCTGAACAAATAAACCTATTCAGTTCCCCTCCTCAATGATCATGTGGTATGAGTTTCATACTACATTGAGGACACACTCCCGGCTCTACAAAAATTGAATCATGCATGGAGCAATTACAGGGGGGACACACAAATGCTTCAGCTAAAACATTAACACTATCTCCTGCTGTAGTTTGTTCAATAGTTTCTAAGTTTGGACTTTCTGATGATATCGATGTTTTTTCAATCGGTTCCTCTACAATAGTGTCCTGCTTGTCCTGTGTTTTTTGCTTACTTTCACAAGCAACAGCTAAGACTAGCAGCGTCGTTAGTACTAATGTCGTTATCTTTCTCATTGATTTAAAATTATAAACGGTTTGTTAAATATTGTTCCACTACAACGAGGCTACATAATTAGGTTCTTCTAATATTCGTGGCCCAATACTTCATTTTCAATGCCCAAAATTCTTTGAGCATTTAGGCAAAGTAACTTCTCCTTTTCTTTATCTGTAATTTTTTTTAAAGACTTGACCGAATTCACAAGTTGTTTTTGAGATGTACTCATTATAAACATTGGAAAATCCGTTCCAAAAAGCAAGTTATCAGGACAACTATCCATCATTTTGCGAAAATTAACTTCCATCTCATCTTGCGTCATCGTAGCCTGAAATGTGGATATATCGCAATAAATATTATCCCGTTTTTTGATGGTGTCTATTGTCTGCTCTATACACCTGGCACCAGCATGGGCCAGAATAAAGTTTATGTCAGGATATTCTCTGGAAACATTTAAAATGCTTTGGGGATATTTCTCTTCAGTACGCATAGAATTAAGAGAAGGTCCTGTGTGAGTGAGAACAGGAATATTGTATTGTTTGCAAATGTCATAAAGCGGATAAACACACGAATCGTCCAATTCAAAGCCACATGGAGGGTATAACTTTAATCCATCAAAACTATACTTAGTGATGGAATCCTTAAATAGATCTATATATGCCTGCCCCCTTCTTGGATCAACACCGCTAAAGACAAATATCCTATCCGGGAATTTCTTCTTAACTTCATAATGTAGCGCATACATCTGTTCTAGAGTGAACTCAGGCTCACCTAAAAAATATCCAAAATCAGCTATTAACAATACAGACTTATCAATACCGCTCTCATCCATTTTCTTTATGAACGATTCTCCGTCCATATCTTTCAGGCTATTTTTTACAAGTTGCAAGACAAAACGATTTTGCTGGATATTATCTGTTAACAATTTCGCACTTACTTCTTCTATGAATCTTTCAGGGAATATTTTGTGATATGCAAGATGTGTATGTATGTCTACAATCATAATTATATTTAGCTCTACAACACTTTTTATAATTTGCAATGATTAGTTGATTATATCTTACTGGGTATGATTGTATAAGCCTTTCAACCTTCTTTCTAATAATGTTTTTAAAGATTCGATATCTTTATACATAAATATTCCGCGGTACTTCTCCTCTCCCGTTCTCGAATAGCAAGGCAATTCACCATATTTTTCAAAACCCAGGTACTTCCAAAGTAAAGACACCTTACTACCTGCTCTTACATCCAAAGTAAGGTATTTAATGTCCAAATTCTCGCATTGGCAGATAAGTGCTTCAACGACTTTTAAAGAAATGTTCTTACCTCTTACAGATTCGTGGATCATTAAAGTAGAAATATCAGCACGATGTTTATAAGTATCTAGGTAAGACTGGTTCAATACCATTTGTCCTAAAATTTTATGTCTATCTTTAATTATCAAGATTGATTTAAGTCCCAGTCTTAAATCATTTTCTAAAACTTTAAAATATATATCATCTTCAGATATTGGACGTAGAAATCCATTATGATTATCTGATTGGATAACACTATTCATAAGTTCTAGTATCATTCCTTTGTCCTGATTACTTATTTTATTCAACCACTCTAAAGAAATATCATTCAAGATATCTTCTCTGTTAACCAAATGAAGTGTTGATATAGTATCACCCTCCGTTGCAATCTGAACGCCAAGTTGGTGGAATCCGTGTGTCGCATTTGAAGATGTTGCTTCATACAATATTCTTCTCAATCCATAACTGGTCCTGCAAAGTACTCTTATCGAATTAGGGCACCTATTCTTAATATTCTTCATTATAGACCATTTAGGCTTGGCAAGAAGAGCGTTTAGAATGACATCATAATTTTCCAAACTGAAGGATTCACCTTCTCCGACATGTACCTCAATTTTACCATCAAAACCCAATTTTTTTAATATTTCTATTGACATTTGGGCCGCTTCTGAATCCCTTTCTAAACAG
This sequence comes from Fulvivirga kasyanovii, assembly GCF_009711405.1. Taxonomy (GTDB): domain Bacteria; phylum Bacteroidota; class Bacteroidia; order Cytophagales; family Cyclobacteriaceae; genus Fulvivirga; species Fulvivirga kasyanovii. Next base: position 12,551 of record NZ_SMLW01000534.1, read on the forward strand.
TCAATTTTTTTACCGGTGAGTTCATGTAGAAGGATGGCTGTAATAGGAAATGGCCCACTTCCAATGAAAAGCATGCTATCATAGTCATGGGACTCCAGTAGTTTAACTTCTTTTGATATAAGATTATAGAATCTTTTGTATAATGGGTATTGTTTATAGTCAGATATTTTGGCGTTTAAAATATCTTCAGAAAATCGACATTCGACAGCCGTTTCCCATTCACAATATTTATCATTAAGGCTCTTTTTTTCTTCATTAGAAATGGAATTGTATAGTCGCTCACAAACTCGCTCGCTTTGATTATCCATTCTAAATATCTCATCCTCTAAAGCTCTAATGGACATATCTAACTCATTGAATTTCAAGCGATTATCACATATATGCGTAATTAAATCGGTTACAGTTGTCCAACCAACTGTTTCATTCTCTTTAGCAAGTGTATTCGCACTGATCATAATCTTTAAAATTTTAGTAAACGCAAGTAATCGTATGAGATCTGTTCAAAGAACACCTGATTTATTGTCCAATAGTCATGCATTCAAAATAGCGATTAGAGGCAAAGTATGCTTTAACTGCTTAGAACAGCTTTAGTTTATTTAAAAATGATTTTTAAAGTAGCATGACATTTAGACCTAATACATCTAGATCCTTCATATGAACAATCATAAGCTTGAATCACTATTCAAATAATGTATTTAGTCTAAAATCTCTCAACTTTACATATTAATTTTTTTGAAGAAAAGCCCGACCATTGAAACCGGGCCTTAATATTTTAGGCTATAGCTGCAGTGGACTTTCTATACTCTCTTAATATGCCGTCATAATGTCTATCGAACATATCACAAGTATCATGAATAGTCTGGATAGCTTCATCCTGCATCTGTTTTGTTGTACAAACATCAGCTGTACAGTTTAACCCATCTCTCACATGGTATACATCCTCTTCGGCATGAACCTTAAAGAAAATCAAATCGTCAATATCTAGACCGAACTCTTCCGCCATTTTTTCTCGTCTCATGGTTCCTACTCTATCTTCTAGGTTTTGACCCTCACTGGCTATCATTACAGCAGCACAAGCTTTATGGAAAGACTTGGGATCTTCTATTAATTTGAAACGATAATCTAATAATGCCTGCGTTTCAGGATTTACCTCAACATTATCCAACTCTTCCTTAGAAATGCCTACTGCTTTCACGAATCTATCTAATAACTCTAAGTGCCCATTTGTACCACTGATTTTACCTGTTTCCTCTTCATAAACATTAAGAGCAAATTTTTTACGATACTTCGCTATGGGGCATCTGTAGTAAAGTCCACCAACATATATTGCGAAGACTTTGGTCAACTGGTAACCTTGTTTAATCATTATTCGGAGCAATTCCGGATCTTTCTTCTCAAACAATTCATCAATAATAGGGTGGTCCTCTTTTAATCTTGAATGAAGATTTTGTTCCAACTCGTTGTAGAACGTTTTTCTGTCTAGCATAACAAATAAATTTTAAATTAAAATTTTAACTATGTTTAGTGAAGCAATTAACTGTGCGAGTGAATATTACCAATATCAACTTTCAAGATCTATATTAAATAGCAGTGAAAGTAAAATTCTTAAACCTAAGTAAAATTTATAGCCTTTGAATCTTAACTTTCTCTTGTTTTAGCGGCAATTTTTTACAAAGTCTTGTAGGTTATGATGCTGAAGATTTGCCCTCAACAACCTTGACCAGCATTCTTTTCAGATCCCCTATTGATTGAAATTCGGTAATGTCTGCATCGGGAAATTCAGTAATTTCGAGCCCCAGTTCATTGATAATAGACATAAAAAGTGAGATCATTTTTAATGAATCAACAGATAAGTCTTCTCTGATTAATGTTTCATCATTTATATCTTTTAGTTTTTCCCTTTTAATAAGCTTGCTCAGATTCTTATGAATCGCTTGTTCTATTTGCTCCATTTCTTAATTGTATAGATTTTCAATTTCTTCTTTATACTTCTCCAATATTTTCGGTCTATTGATCTTTAATGTATTGGTCAACATCTTATTTTCTATAGTGAACGTCTCATCTATTGGGAGGAAGTCTATAATTTTTTGCTCGTCAGACAAACGTTCATTGATTTCATTAATTATTTTTTTCAATTCCCCTTTCTCGAGACTATTGTCCTTTGGTATAAGAATAGCTACCAAATAAGGCCTCTTTTCACCATATACTAGGCAGTTTTTAAAAAAGCCAGAGTTTATTAATACCTCCTCGATATAAGTAGGATGAACTTTTTTACCAGTGGATGTTACAATTAAGTCTTTGAGCCTTCCATGAACAAATAAATACCCATCATCATCAAAATACCCCAAATCGCCCGTTGCCACGCTGCCATCTGGTAAATATGTTTTGGTATTCTCTTCCTCTGTTGAGATCAAATATTTACTATTGGCTAAAAAATTACTTTTAACTATTATTTGACCATCTTCATCAGTAAAAACATCTTTATCAGGAAAAGGCTTACCTACACTCCCAACCTTGACTCTTCCAGGAGCGTTTAGTGCTACCATACCTCCTATCTCGGTCAATCCATACCCCTCATACAGCGTTATTCCCAAATCATTAAAAAAATGGAGAGTGTCTTTTCTTATAGGGGCTGCACCTGTAAGTAAAAACCTAATATTACCACCCCATGCTTTAATGAATGGAGCAAATTTATTCTTAAATAAGAACCCTAAATTTATCCGTTTAAGAAAAAGGTATGATCTAAAGACTGCCTTGTTCAACCATCTCTCATTTACCTTCTCTAAAAATACTCTTTGAAAGTTTTCAAAAAAATAGGGTATTCCAATTATAACGGATGGCCTATCATTTTGTATTGAATAAAATATATATTCAAATGGAGTAAGTATTACGTTGAATCCTAATAGAATGGCTGAGTATATATAACACCGTTCCAAATAAATACTGAGAGGTAAAAACACCAAAAACCTATCCTCCTTTTCAAAATTAAAGAGTTCATTAGTCTTTGTCCCGAGGTGATCGAAGCTTAGTTTTCGTACCTCAACGAACTTGGATTTTCCGCTGGTACCAGATGTGGAGACTATTGTAAAAACGTCGTTATCGTCATATGGTTCACTATCGATTGGTCGGGAATCATTTGCCTGCTCTATAATATAAGAAAAGGTCAGAACTTTGCCGTTGTCATGCTTTCTATAGTGTTCTTTAATGTTTGTAAAGAAATAACTCAAATTAAATTCACTGATCAGTTGAGCAACATCATTCTTTTTTGTGGTTTCAAATGGTATGGTGACCAAACCTTTAATTACGCAGGCTAAATCAATAATTATCCATTCATAAGAGTTAGTGCCCAATATCCCGATACGTTCACCCCTTTGTAAACCAAAATCGGTAAATAGGTTCACTACCTTTACTACATCCACATAAACTTCCTTAAACCTCTTGATTCGTTTTGTACCACCCTCATAATATTCTAGCCGGTTTTCTTCAGAGCTTTTAATCTTATTTAAGAGGTTATTTAAATTCATCGTCAATTCAGGCTTATCAAAGATGAAACATAGCTGCCTGCCCACCCCATGTTAAAGGCTACTAGTAAGTCGTTTTTATTAAGAGTGCCACTATCAATAACATCTTTAAGGTTCACTATAAAATCCACGCTATCAATATGACCTAACCGTCCAATATTGTCTATAAAAATCCTGTCAAGATCAAATGATTCTGCTGCAAGAGCATTTGTTAGCAACATGGGGTTAGCATTTTGAGTTATGATCTTTTTCACCTGATTAATTTGGACAGCGTTTCTGGTTAATAACTCCATAATACTTCTGTTAGTATATTTTAGGTGAGTAATGGAATTATCTTGGTTCATATCTACTTTGTTCAATGCTCCTTTGGATAATGCCACAGTATCCAAAAGACTACAAATTCCTCTTTCTTTTTTAAGTAACATCAACCCAGCTCCATCACTTAATACGCCATAAGTACCGATTACCCGATCACATATGGCATCCGTAATGGAAGCATTAAGAATTAATATATTCTTGATATGGTCAGTATGAGAAAAACATTTATTAACCATGGTCCAGGCATAGGCCATATTGGCACAATGGTTACCAGAAATATTGAGCACAAATGCATTAGCCATAGAATACCTATGTTGAATATATTTGCCTAAGTTTTTCTTTGTGTCTAATCTTTTTTCTTCAGTCAATATAATGAGATCAATATCTTCAGGCTTGATTTCACAGGAACCCAGCATTTTTTTGATGAGCTTGTCTAAAAGCTCTTCATGGTTGTTTTCGGTCTCAATTTTTAAGTATTCCAAGCCAAGTACAGCTTGAGTGAACATAAGATAGTCTTCACGGCTATCAAACATTGCTGGAATATGTTC
>NZ_SMLW01000495.1:0-2835 GCF_009711405.1 Fulvivirga kasyanovii
GCATTAGAGGTAATTGGTCAACTGCAAAAGCGCCACGGCCCCTTAATGTTCCACCAGAGTGGAGGGTGTTGCGACGGTTCGCAACCTATGTGTTTTGAAGATGGTGATTTCAAAGTAGGGGAGAGTGATGTGCTTTTGGGAAGAATAGGCGACTGTCCGTTTTATATGTCACGTGACCAGTTTGAATACTGGAAGCATACACAGCTCACCTTGCATGTAACCAAAGGCAGAGGCTCCAGCTTTTCACTGGAGATACCCATGGGCATTCGTTTCATTATCAAATCACGCTTATTTACTGACGAGGAACTTAAGGTTCTGGAAAGCCAACCTGTAAGTTAATCCATACATTTACGCTTTTACTCTTTGGTGATCCTGTATATCATCAGATGCTGGTCATCACCGGTTACCCTTAGCAGGTACACACCTCTTGGGGCATCTATATTGGTATTGATCTCGCCAATATTGTCATACTGTTCTTTGCTGATCAGCTTTCCTGAAACAGACCTTATTTCTACAATTACCCTGCTGTAAATCTTGCCCATGGATATGGACAGTGGCCCGGTAGTAGGGTTGGGGTATGTCCTGATATAGTTTGCTGTTAAAACATCTGCCTCCTGTTCCGCATTTTCCAATCTGATGTTTCCTGACTGTTGTATTTGCTGTGATGGCATTAATCCATAACTGGCTAGATAAAGAATTGTCAGGATAACGATAGGCTTAATATTCATGCTCATGTTTTATGTAACTCTTATATAAAGCAGGCTGGCTCACAATTATTATACCCGAAACGTAAAATATTTTTAACCTACTGGTTTTTAGATTTGTATATATCAGCAGTGTACCCTGGTTTCGAGGAGCATTTGCCATCTTATTTTATAAATGGCTTTTAACCTTGAAAATTTAGACTTTACTTTGACAATCCATAAAATGTACAATTATCAATGGCAGCAAGAGGAGGTTTTTCGAGTAAATTAGGTTTTATTGCCGCAGCAGCAGGGTCTGCAGTAGGATTAGGCAACATTTGGCAGTTCCCTTATGTAGCCGGGCAAAATGGAGGTGCGGCCTTTCTTTTGATCTATGTTGCCTGGATTTTCTTGATCGGCTTACCGGTGATGGTGGGTGAAATAGCTGTCGGGAGGAGAACTTTGGCCAACCCATATGGAGCGTATAAGCAATTGGGAGGCAAGTATTGGGCACTTGTAGGACTTTTTGGGATCATATGCGGAGTCATGATCCTTTCATTTTATAATGTAGTGGCAGGTTGGGCTTTTGGCTACTTCATTCAGGTAAGCTTTGGAAATATACTGAAGGAGCCTGATTTTGCCGGGTACTTTAATAATTATGTGGCTGATTACACAGATAACCTGATATTCAGTATATCCTTCATGATCCTGACCGCCTTTATTGTGTATAAGGGTGTACAGAAAGGGATAGAGGGTACTTCCAAGGTATTAATGCCTACTTTGTTCATTATTCTGATCCTAATTATCATCTATGGCCTTACTTTACCCAATGCCATGGATGGTGTGAACTTTTATCTCATTCCTAATTTTGACCTCATCAATGGAGCCACCATATATTCTGCTCTGGGGCAAGCCTTCTTTTCGCTAAGTCTGGGCATGGGAGCGTTGATTACCTATGGCTCATACATTAGTAAACAGGACAATATCATTAGTTCTGCCACCATGGTAACTGTGGCTGATACTATGGTAGCCTTTCTTGCCGGTTTGATGATTTTCCCTCTCGTATTCTCACAAGGTCAATCGCCAAGTGAAGGCCCGGGGTTGGTTTTTGTAGCCTTAATGGGGGTATTCCAAACTATGGATCCGCTGGTGGCGCGCTTTGTAGGCGGCGGCTTCTTTCTTTTGTTGAGCTTTGCTGCCCTTACTTCTACGATCTCACTCCTTGAGGTACCTGTAGCATTTTTAGTTGACGAGAAAAAAATAAGCCGGGGAAAAGCTGTGAGTATTATGGCGGTTATCATCTTCGCATTAGGCCTTCCGAGTATGCTTGGGTTTGGGGCAACAGAAGTTTTTACCAGTTTCATGCATTATGAAGGGGTCACTAAGTCATTTATGGACGTGGTGCAGGATGTATTCTTCGTTGTAAGCCTACCGCTGGGAGGTTTCCTACTCAGTATTTTTATTGCAACCCGCTGGAAGAACCATAACATGTCCGAGGAGATCAGCCATGGTAATGCTTCCTATAAAGGCTCGATATTCGAGAAGTTTTTCAATGTCATGATCACCTTTGTTTGTCCGGTAGTACTCGGGATCATGTTTGTACTTACCATGCTGCAGAAGTTTTTTGGTATTGTGGTGTTTTAGCGGCTAATGCATACCATTCAGCTATTGATGTTTTTCTGTTCAGAAGTAAGGACAGCAGTAATACCTCCAAATTGAAGAAATACCACCCTTTCAGGGTTTGAGTCCTACGCGATTAATAACTAAAAGGCTACATTTTGCTGATAGACAGCGCCCTCTCCAGGCTGGTTTGCTGCACCGCTCATATCCTTAAACTTCCTTCAGCACACTTAATCAGGAACCTCCAAATCTCCACTACGCTGCGCTTGGGGTGACGTGGTAATCAGATACTACCTTCAAACTTATCTTCACATTTTGCCTACTGCTTTTGCCGGTTGCCTACTTCCTTACTGCTTCCCAGCCGATGTCTCTGGCAGAGGACTCGGCGTCTTTAGAAGCAGAACTTGCTGGCATATCACACACACTATCAAACCCGTCACCCCTTTCTTGATTGAAGGTTATGGGTAGAAAATATTGGGATGGTGGCATCCCGAGCTTAATTGCAGCTTTACTAAACTTTCAAAGTTTGGTA
>NZ_SMLW01000495.1:3134-14048 GCF_009711405.1 Fulvivirga kasyanovii
AACTGCTTTTGTCGATTGCCTACTTTACTTTACTGCTTCCCAGCCGATGTCTCTCGAAGAGGACTCGGCGTCTTTAGAAGTAGAATCGTACTCGCTGGCATATCACACCCTCTCAAAGCCTGTCACCCCATAAGTCCTTGTTTTATCCGAAAAAGTACTATATTGGATAATTATTCATTCATAACAGCCTAAATAATATGTTTTCAGAGAATGAAATTGCTACTATGATCGAGATACCGGCGATCCATGAAGCTACAGTTGCAATAAAGAAGGATTTTATATCTACCGAGGCCAGTATGCTGGACATTTCAGAGCATGACTTCCTATCACTGATCATGATGACTCCTGCAATGGGATTGACCCTGTCCAATGGAAGCGTGAGCCTGTTTGAAGAGTTGGGGCTAAACAAAATGGCGCGAAAAATGTCAAAAGGAGGCTACTTTCTTAAGGTAGATCCGGTAGCACATGCCATGAAGTTTGCGTTGAAGAATTTTGACGCATGGGAAGATAAATTCCTGCAGGCTATTCGCATATCCATGGATGCAACCATTGACATGCAGGTTTTGAAAAACCTCAAAGGAAGTAACCTGGAAGACCCCGTTAAAAGCTTTGCCCGTGATTTGATGACCGTGCCGTATATTTTCGTAAGGTTTTTAAGTACTATGATTTTAAATGATGAAGCTGATATTGTAGATCACAGAAGCATATCACAGGTAGAATACAATAAGGTCATTGATATAGGTAAAAAGCTAAAAATTGATGATCTCCCGGTTTTTGAGTCCTTTTGCAGGACATTTGATGTTAAATAGCATCGTTTTTGTAATGGAGTGAGCATAATATTTTTTAATATTGCCAGTTCTAATTGAAACCTTACATAAGCCGCCAAAGAAGAGACTGTGAAAAAGTGGCATCGGTTTTGATTTTAAGACACGTAAAATGATCATAAACGGCTTACGTATATTTTTTTTGGCTTGCCTCTATATGCTTTCTTTCGCTGCTGCCAATCAGGTATTGGCGCAGGATGAAAAAGAGGTATCTATCCCTTTAGATCATTTCTATGCTGACCCGGAGAATAACAACGGCTTAAGAAAACTATTGAGCAAGCTGCATTTTAGCTTTTCAACAGGATACGGAAATACATTTTATCGTCAGGACCTCTCTGACTTTTCTGTACTACAGCAGCCGGGTACCACACCCGTTATTTTCAGTAATGAACTCAATTCCGGCGGTGGCAACCTTAGTACCGGCTATACCTATTGGTTCAATGATATTAAAAGTGACAGCAATATTGGGTTTGATCCGTCCAATTCATTTTTGGTGCAGGCTGATACTGCCGATCTGAAATTTAAAGCCTCAGGAATGAGCATTCCGCTTAACCTGTCTATTCACCTTGAGTTTGACCGGTACAGAATAGGAGGGGGTGCAACATTTGAATATCACCGTCCCGGCAAATTTAAGCCCAGTGACTTCGAAAGCCAGATAGGTACCTACGAGCCGGATTTTGGAAGTGTGTTTTACAAAAAGTATTACGCCCTGCTTGGGGTAAGGGTTTATCGTTACTATGAATACAGCGTCTCTATTGATGCCAATATCGGAGCTTTTAACCTCACTAATAAATTTAATAAAAGCATTATTCAGAAAGGCATTTACGTGAATATTGGCCCGACCATAGAGCGGGATTTATCTGAATATTTCAGGGTCTTTGTAAGGCCCAGTTTTGATTTCAAAAATTTCACACTGAACATACCGGAAACAGACCTGTCTATCAGCCAGTCGATGAATGCCGTTTACATTAATTTTGGTTTTACCTATCGAATCCCGGAGCTTCGCAAATGTTTTCTTAAGCAATGCACCACACAGGTTAACCACCAGCATGGCAACAGAGAGTACAGAAGCCGTGTGCATCCGTTTTATAAAAAGCAAAACCCGCACCACGGAGAAAATTATCCGCGTCTGATCAAATACAAAAAGAAGAACCGGAAAAAGATGCACGCTTATTAGCATAAACTTTCGGAAAGTGGCACTGCTGAATTCAGGCCGTAGGCGGGGTTTTCCATTACTTAGCACAGCGGCATACCGGCCTCTAAAATCACATCACTTACAATTGTATTTTTTGTAGATACTGCCTCGTGGCAACAGGCATGAAAAAACAGGGGTATGAACCTGTAAAAGAGATGTATTCTGACGCATTTAGGGCGTCATTCAAGGCATCGAAAGGCAATAAGTCTAATGCGGGCAATAATTGTACGGAAACGTTGTTAATTGCTGATTGAATTGCTTAAATTCGCCATGATTTTTTTGATAACAAAGGACGTTAACATTACATATGGCTGAAGGAGCAAATGAGAACATCATCCCTATTAATATAGAGGATGAAATGCGTGGAGCCTACATAGATTATTCTATGTCGGTTATAATTTCGCGGGCACTACCGGATGTAAGGGATGGCTTAAAGCCCGTGCATAGAAGAATTCTTTATGGAATGCTCGAATTGGGGGTTAACTACAACAAACCCTATAAAAAGTCCGCCAGAATTGTGGGGGAAGTGCTGGGTAAGTACCACCCACACGGTGATGCGGCTGTTTATTCTACCATGGTGCGTATGGCCCAACCCTGGTCACTGCGGTATCCGTTGGTAGACGGACAAGGAAACTTTGGCTCCATAGATGGTGATTCTCCGGCGGCAATGAGGTATACCGAGGCCAGGCTGAAGCGTATAGCGGAAGAAATGCTTACTGATATCAACAAGAATACAGTAGAGTTTCAGCCCAACTTCGACGACTCCCTGAAAGAGCCGACTGTGTTGCCGGGAAAACTTCCAAACCTTCTTTTAAACGGTACTTCCGGTATTGCTGTAGGTATGGCCACCAACATGGCTCCCCATAATCTTACAGAAGTAGTGAATGGTATAACCGCATATATTGATAATAATGAAATCACCATTCCCGAACTGATGGAGCTTATCACTGCCCCTGATTTTCCCACAGGCGGTATCATTTACGGTTATTCTGGTGTGAAAAGCGGGTTTGAAACAGGCAGAGGCAGCATAGTAATGCGTGCCAAGGCCGAATTTGAAACCACAAGCACCGGCCGTGAGCAGATCATTGTAACGGAAATCCCTTATATGGTGAACAAAGCCAGCATGATTGAAAAAACGGCTGCTTTGGTCAACGACAAGAAAATAGACGGCATCTCTGATATCCGTGACGAATCCGACAGGAATGGATTAAGGATAGTTTATGACTTGAAAAAGGATGCTGTTCCCAACATTGTACTCAATCATTTATATAAATATACTCAGCTACAGTCATCTTTCGGGGTAAACAATATTGCCCTTGTAAAAGGAAGACCACAGACGCTGAACCTGAAAGACATCATCAAGCACTACGTAGATCACCGCCATGAGATTGTGATCAGAAGGACGGAATTTGAACTTGATGAAGCAGAGAAAAGAGCGCACATCCTGGAAGGATACCTGATTGCCCTGGACAACCTGGATGAAGTGATAGAGCTTATCAGGAAATCCAAAGATCCGGATGAAGCAAGGGATGGCCTGATGAAGAAATTTGAGCTTTCGGAGATCCAGGCCAAGGCTATTCTGGAGATGAGGCTACAGCGTTTGACAGGACTTGAAAGAGACAAGATCCAGAAGGAATACGCCGAAGTACAAGCCTTGATCAAAGACTTGAAAGATATACTTGCTGACGAAGGCAGAAGAATGCAGATCATCAAAGATGAGCTTGGAGTACTGAAAGACAGATATGGTGATGAAAGACGCACCGATATTGTGCACAGTGCCGATGATATCTCGATAGAGGACATGATCCCTAATGATGAAATGGTTATTACTATTTCACATCAGGGTTACATTAAGCGGTCTCCTTTATCAGAGTACAGGACCCAAAGCAGGGGAGGTGTAGGCTCCAGAGGAGTTAGCACTAAAGATGATGACTTTACCGAGCATTTGTTTATAGCCCGGGCACATAATTACCTGCTGATATTTACCGAATACGGTAAAGTATTCTGGAAAAAAGTATACGGCATACCTGAGGGTGGCAAGACCTCCAAAGGAAGGGCCATTCAAAACCTGATCAATATCGAATCAGGGGATACTGTACGTGCAGTTATCAATGTGGATAGCCTTACAGATGAAGAGTATGTAAACAATAACTTCGTGATGATGTGTACTGAAAATGGTACCATCAAGAAGACTGCACTGGAAGCATACTCCCGACCAAGACAAAATGGTATCAACGCTATTACGGTAAAAGAAGGTGATCGCCTGTTGGATGTTAAGCTTACCAATGGAGACAACCATATTGTGATTGCGAAGAGAAACGGAAAGGCAGTACACTTCCATGAAGGCGGTGTACGATCTATGGGTAGAACAGCATCCGGAGTAAGGGGTGTAACCCTTGAGGGTGATGATGACAGAGTTGTAGGTATGGTTTGCATCAGCCGTGAAGAGGCCAACTTGTTGGTAGTATCAGAAAAAGGCTATGGTAAACGCTCACCTGTTGAAGACTACAGGATCACCAAAAGAGGTGGTAAGGGTGTGAAAACCATTAACGTAACCGAGAAAACTGGCAAGCTTGTTGCAATTAAGGAAGTTATTGACTCAGACGACCTTATGATCATCAACAGGTCTGGTATAACTATCCGTCTGGAAGTCAGCAGCCTGAGGGTAATGGGACGTGCCACTCAGGGTGTAAAACTGATCAGGTTGAATGAAAACGATGAAATTTCTTCAGTTGAGAAAATTGAGAAGATTGAAGAAGAAGTGGAACTTGATGAGGATGGTAATCCGATCGCTCCTGTAGAAAATGCCGGTGACACTGAAGGTGCAGAAGGCAATGAAGGAAAAGAAGATACTGAGGATAACGAGGAAAATAATTCAGAAAAAGAATAACTTTATATTAAAACCAATTGATTTAAAACAGAACAAATAGATTATGAAACGATTCATTTTATTACTGGCTGCCTGTGCTATAGCCGGTTTTTCTTTTGGCCAGAAGAAGCCTAAAATTAATCAAGCAGAAAAGGCTAGAAGCGAAGGAAACCTTGGGGAGGCCAAAGAAATCATAGATGCTGCCATTGAGCACGAAAAAACAAAAGATGATGGCAAAACATGGTATTACAGAGGTTTGGTTTACGCTTCTTTAGATACAACTACTAATCCTCAGTATAAGAACCTGGCCAATGATCCGTTGAAAATTGCTATGGAAGCTTTTGCTAAAGCTGAGGAATTGAACAAAGGCAATAACGACTACTACATTTCTGATGCTAACGGTCTGCCTATCCTGAAAAGCCAGCAAATAGAGACACTTTGGGGCCACTACTTAAACAAAGGTGTAGAAGGCTACCAGGGCCAGAATACTGAAGATGCTATTAAGTACTTCACCAAAACACAGATAGTAAAGCCTGCAGATACTACAGGGTACATCTACGCTGGTTTGGCTGCACAGTCTGGTAAAGACTACAAAACTGCCTCTAAAAACTTCTACAAGTTGATCAATGACCTGAACTACCACAGTGAGGATATTTACAACTACCTGATCTACATAGAAGGTACAATCAATGAAGATAACGAAAAAGCTCTTGAGCTGATCCGTAAAGCTAAAAAACAGTTCCCTGACAATGTAGATTTCGCCAAATCTGAGATCAATGCCCTGATCCAGATGGATAAAGTGGATGAGGCCAAAAATGAACTTGAAGCAGCTATTGCCAAAGAACCAGATAACACTAACCTATACTTTACACTGGGTGTAATGCAGGAAGAGCTCGGCAATAAAGAAAAAGCTAAAGAAGCTTATGCTAAAGCTGTAAAGCTTGACCCTAAAAACTTCAACGCAACCTTTAACCTTGCTGTAATTAACTACAATGAGGCTGTAGAATTGATTAAAGTAAAGAACAATTTAGGTATTACTTCTGCAGACCTGAAAAAAGCTAAAGAAATGCAGACCACTATCAACGACAAGTTGAAAGCTGCAATGCCTTACTGGGAGAAAGTATTGGATATTGAGCCTAACAACAGAGTTGCACTTGAGTCTTTGCAATACACTTACAGCCAATTGAAAATGAATGAAAAAGCACTTGAGGTAACAGAGAAACTGGAAGCCCTGGGTGACGAAGGAAAATAAAACAATCAATATTTAGATTGTATAGACGGCCGCATATATGTGGCCGTTTTTTTGTGTCTGATTTTCAGTAAGTTGAATTTGGTAATCTCAATAGGTAATTCAAGGATTTCACGCGAGGTTTAAATGTAAACAATGAATTTCAGCGGATCAAACGTTAAACCTGTGGAGTAAATGGATTGGAAAGTAAACAAGTAAAGAGAAACTTGCTGCTTAAATACACCTTTGTCTACTGCTTTTGCCGATTGCTATTACCAACTGTCCGTCAGCAAAGAGGTGAAAATTTTAGGGTCTCCCAGAAATTCCGCTTGATGCATTTCAACTTCGTTATTACCTTCCTCATATTGAGGTGGGACAGGCCTTGATTACTTGAAAGTCTTCAATATCAGGATAGTTTACAACCGATATACCTCAGAACTCTGAAAAGGGAACAGTGAGCGTTAAACCTTTTATCATCAGCTATTTATTAAAACGCTAAGGTGTTTTCGAATTATTTACTAAATTGATAAGTGGTCTTAAAGTCTCGTTTCCTAATGAGAAAGCTCTATAAGCGGTTGGTTGTTATTCTCCTTTTTACCATGCTGGGGAATGGTTTGTGCCAGGCTCAGGAGCTACATTTCAAGAGACTTTCCTTAAAAGAAGGGCTCTCTCAATCATCTGTACGTCAGATTATTCAGGACCGGCAAGGGTTTATCTGGGTAACTACTGAAGAAGGGCTCAACCGCTATGATGGTTACCAGTTTCTAAATTTCAATCATGATAAAAATGATCCAAACAGCCTGGGAGACCAGTTTACCAGTTCAATTTGGGAGGCTCCGGATGGCAATCTGTGGGTAGGTACCAACAGTGCCGGTGTCAATAAAATGGACATTGAACATGAAACCTTTACAAGGTACATTCACATTCCCGGCGATAAAGGTACACTGCCGGATAACAATGTTTATGTTTTCATAGGCGATAGTCTGGGCTACCTGTGGGTGGGCACTGTAAAAGGACTGGTGCAACTGGAAATTAAGAGCGGTAAGGTTTTGGATAAATACATCCATATTCCTGATAACAGTACCAGCCTGAGCCATGATATTATTTACGGTTTACTTAAAGACAGCCAGGGAAACCTGTGGGTAGGAACCCATAACGGATTGAATAAGAAAGCACCTAACTCCCGAAGTTTTAAGCGCTATATGTACAATAGCAATCCTCAAGACCTCACATCACACCGGGTATCTAAAATCTACGAAGACCGCTCCGGAAGAATATGGATAGGCACACATCGAGGGCTTTACTTATATGATAAATCAACTGAGGGCTTTACCCGGATCAGGCATACCACACGTGAAAATAACAGCTTCAATGCCAATATAGTACTGACCATGCTGGAAGACCATGAAGGCACCTTCTGGGTAGGCACCCGTGACGGCTTGTTCAGAAGCTCATCCCTGGATTTTGAAAACGGTGTGTTCAATTTTGACTGTTATCGATATAATCCACAAAATGAGAGCTCTATCAGCGACAATGTAATTTATAGTTTGTTTGAAGATAACTCCAACATCCTCTGGGTAGGAACATCCATTGGCGGATTATGTAAGGTTGACCTTGACGGACAACAGTTTAAACATTATAAAAGGGCGCCGGACAACATGCCCGGGCTTAATGAATCCTCAGCCTGGAGCTTTTATCAATTTGACAGCGGGGAGATCTGGGTAGGAACGAGTGGGGGAGGGATCAACCGTTTTGATGCCCATATGAACTTGTTGAGCTATATGCTCCCATCCAGACAGGAAGAAAACAGCCTTAGCGGTAACAGGATCTGGGATATTGAGCAGGACAGGGACGGTAACGTATGGATAGGGGTTTTTGGTGAGGGACTGAACAAATATGTTCCCAAGGATGGCTCATTCGTCCATTATCTTCATAATGCCGGGGACTCTGCGAGCATAGGCAGTAATTCTGTCATCGACATCCTGGTGGATGACAGCGGGATTATTCTCATTGGCACCTGGGGAGAAGGACTGGATGTGCTTGACCCGCAAACCGGGATTTTTACACATGTAAAGGAGGTGCCCGGCTTCGTAACTACTATAGCCAAAACCTCTGAACACCTGTACTGGATCGGCACCATGAACCAGGGATTGTTTCACTATAACCACAGTACTGGTGAAGTGACTGCTTTTAATACAGACGAAGACGTCAATTCGCTGGCCAGCAATACCATCTGGGGGCTTTACAGCAGGCATCCTGACACACTTTATGCAGCTACTGACTGGGGTTTTGATCAAATAATACTGAACAATGGTCAGCCTGTATTCAAAAATTATAATGAGTCGCACGGTCTGTCAAAGAACACGGTTTACTCCATTGTAGGTGATGACCTGGGGTTTCTCTGGATGATCACCACCCATGGCTTGTCGCGGTTTAACCCTTCTGACAATTCATTTTTTAATTTTTATGAAGAGGACGGTATCCAAAGCAATGAGTTTAACCATGGTGCTGTGTATAAAGGTAAAGATGGTAAGCTCTTTCTGGGGGGCATTAACGGCTTTAATATCATTGATCCTACACAGATCAAGGTAAATACCAAGGTGCCCCCGGTTTATATAACGAACATGAAGTTGTTTAACCAAAATGTGCCTATTTCAACTCCCGGCAATGGTGATAGCAACAGCAGATTTACCCTTGAGAAGCACATATCGATAACCGAAGAGATAACGCTGTCCTACGACCAGGCCTTTTTCTCGTTCGATTACGCAGCGCTCAACTACCGGCAGCCTGAACAAAATGAATATGCATATTACCTTGAAGGTCTTGAAAACGACTGGAATTATGTACAAAACAGAAGGACGGCATACTATACAAGCGTGCCGTATGGTGAATATGTATTTCATGTCAAAGGATCAAATAATGATGGTATCTGGAATGAAAAAGGTGCTTCAATAAGAATTATAATTACTCCACCGTGGTGGCTGTCACTCTGGGCCAAAATGCTGTGGCTAGGGATAGCCATAGGCTTACTGCTTACCATCTATAAAATCCGTGTAAACAACCTGAAACGGCAAAAGGCAACACTTGAAAATGAAGTAGCCACCAGAACGCAGGAAATCATGAGACAGAAGGAGGAGATGGAAACCCAGGCAGAAAACCTCAAAAAAATGAACTGGGAAATACAAGATCGCAACAACGAGATACTTACCCAGTCAGAGTTTATACAAGAGGTTAACAACGAATTGAAGGACAAAAACGATGCTTTGGAGAAGGCTTATCAAAATGTAGCCCTCTTGAGTGCCATTGGCCAGCACATAACCGCCCAACTCTCTATGGGAGACATGATCAGGGAAGTTTACCAGAATGTACAGTCGCTCATGCAGGTGGATGAGTTTGCGGTAGGGCGCTATGAAGCGGACAGCGGTGAGATTGTCTTTGAGGCCTTCTTTGGCAACAATAGGCCTCATGGCGCGATTTCAATCAAAGAAACCCACCGGCTATCGGTGCAATGTGTTTTGAATAAGCAGGAAATATTCATCAGTGATGTGGAGAAGGATTATCCGCAATATGCCGGGCACTCTCATGCCGCCTATCAGGATGAACTTTTGAGGGCACTGATCGTATTGCCCCTTGTTTCGGGTGAAGAAGTCACGGGGCTGATCTGGGTGCAGAGTATGGAGAAAAACGCATATTCGCCTCATGAACTTGACCTATTGAAAAACCTGGCAGCTTATGTGTCCATAGCCCTTGACAATGCAAAGGCATACAGGAAGATCAAAAACCAGCGACAGGACCTTGAAAAGGCACAGAAAGTGATCCGGGAGCAGAATAAATCCCTCTCGAATACCAATATTCTCTTAGAAGAAAAGGTAGAGCAAAGGACCCGGGAGCTCAACCACCTGACATACCGCTCAGCGCATGACCTGAAAGGGCCTATCAGCAGGTTGTTGGGACTGTGCTATGCCTGCCAGCTCGATCTGAAGGAGTCGCTCGACCAGGTAAGTCCGCAGTTTAGGCCTAAGTTGGTTGAATACCTGAAGAAAATGGAAGGTACCGCCATAAGCATGCAGCAGATGTTGTCGCGGCTACTCAGGATTCACGATATTAAAATGCGAACACCTGCCATACGTGAAGTATCTCTTCAAACCGTAATCGAAAACACCTGGCGAACGGTCATTGTGAGGGTGAATACAGCGGCAAACATCAACTTTCAGGTAGACGTAGCTTCCATGGGTAGTATACAAACCGACCCAAAGCTGCTGTCTCTACTACTGGAAAACCTCTATGAAAATGCTGCACAATTTGCTGACCCTGCAAAGGGTATAAATTACATCAAAACAGAGGTTTGCAATCAGGAAAATGAACTGATACTTAAAATAACGGATAATGGTTTAGGTATCGATCAAACCTTGACTGATGACATTTTCAACATGTTCGTCAAAGGCACCACCGAGTCTAAAGGAGTCGGCCTTGGCCTCTATGAGTCGAAGATCATCATCGAGAAGCTCAAAGGCTCCCTGCAGGTTGATATGCACGCTCAGGGGGTTACAGTTTTTGAAGTGAGGATTCCTTTTCTCGGTGAGCAGTGATGTAGGCCTTACCCAAAGAAAGCTGAGGCTACAACTTATTTAGCACAAATACCATGTCATTCCGGAATTTTCGCAGAGTAGCGGAGAAAATATCCGGAATCCCCAAGAGCGAAGGCAGAGGCTGAAGATTGCGTGCTGACTCATTACTTTTACCCGCTAAAGAACACATTACTGCATCCAAAGACGCCGAGTCCTCTGCGAGAGACATC
>NZ_SMLW01000398.1 GCF_009711405.1 Fulvivirga kasyanovii
AGGACTGAGGCGAAAGTTAATGTTTCCCCGAAAATTCCTCTTGATCTATGTTATTTGTTGTTATTATATCTGTTGCCTACCTGTTATTCAGTATATATGTAAATGCGAAGGTTAACAAGGGATACTATTTCAGTGAAAAACGCCGTAGTGCGCATAGGTGGTTAATATGGATGATCCCTTTTTTAGGGGCAATTCTGATCAAAGGGCATTGGCAGCCGAAAAGAAATTACCAGGCTGAGGTAATGACCAAAAACGAACGGAAAAATAAGAATGGCTCATTTTATGAGTCAGGCATTGCAGTTGATGCATAAGCTTTTTGCCTTTGCTTGCACCGATAATTAAACCAATAACAGCCCTTCCTTCATCAATTCCTTCCAGGCCTGACTTTGTATTATTTTATTGAAATCTGTATCGGTTTCTTCCTGATACGCTGTTCTTACTTCTGCTAATTTCTGGCTTAGAGAAGAGGATGGCATCCACGCAGGAAGGGCTTTTTTCAGCCATTTGCCCATTTCTTCGGTAGTGTGGACAGTGAAAGATCCGCTTTTGTTCTGAAAATGGAGTTTGGCCATTCTGTAGGTGCGGCCTTTTTTCTTTTTCTTGTAGATTTCCAAAGCCGGAACATTGCCCAGCCATACCAGTCGGCCACTGTCTTTTAATTGCCTGTCCTGGCTGTCTATGGCCCTTTCTATAAAATTATAAGGTATGGTAGTGCGTGGAACCCGGAAGTCGAACCAGTCCTGTAGAGGCATTTCAAAGCCCACGCCATGCATGTAATTGTAAAGAGCTTTTGTAAGGCCCGCCCCAAACTGTTCGTGGTCGCAGCCGGTAGGGTCTTCGTGAATCAGGTCATTATTGGCAAATGCCCCGGTTTCAGGGCCAACCGTGACCACACCATACGCAGCAGGATCAAGCCCCACCGGGCTATGGGCCGTCATGGCAAATAAATGCCAGAAGCCGGACTGTACTACGCCATTGAAAAACAACTGTCTGACCATTTCCAGAGAGTCGATGGTTTCCTGGCCGGTTTGGGTGGGAAAGCCGTACATCAGGTACGCATGCACCATAATACCAGACGCAGTAAAATTGTCGGTAACCTGGGCCACTTGCGACACTGTCACGCCCTTTTTCATCAGTATGAGCAGGCGGTCGGAGGCTACTTCCAAACCTCCGGAAACTGCTATACAGCCTGAAGCTTTCAGTAACCGGCAGAGGTCAGCCGTAAAGCTCTTCTCAAACCTGATGTTGGCCCACCAGGTGAGCTTTAGGTTCCTTTTGAGTATTTCCAGTGCCATTTCCTTCATCAGAGCAGGAGGGGCGGCCTCATCCACAAAATGGAATCCTGTTTCTCCTGTAGCTTCAATCATTTCCTCCATGCGGTCGCATAGCAAGGCGGCATTGACGGGCACATAATTATTGATGTAGTCCAGTGATATATCGCAAAATGAGCACTTTTTCCAATAGCAGCCATGGGCCATGGTAAGCTTGTTCCAGCGGCCATCGCTCCACAGGCGGTGCATAGGGTTGACCATTTCAATGACAGACAGGTATCTGTCCAGCAGCAGGCCGGAGTAGTCCGGGGTGCCGGTCTTGTTGAATGGGAAGTCACCCTCTTTGCCACCGTTGATATAGTTTACAGAGCCATTTTGAACCAGGAAAGTCCTTTTGAGGGAGCTAATGTCACGTTTGCCGGCAAAGTGTTCCAGCAGGTTGAGCAAAGGCCTTTCCCCGTCATCCAAAGTGATGTAATCAACGTAATTGAATACCCGCGGATCTGTTAGCGAGCGTAACTCCGTATTAGGAAAGCCACCGCCCATGATTACCTTGATATGCGGGTAGTTTTCTTTTATAAACTTGCCACAGCGAAACCCTCCATAGAGGTTGCCCGGAAAGGGAATGGACAAACACACCGCCTCCGGCTGAATATCCTCGATCTTCTTTTGCAGCAAGGCCGTCGATATTTTATCCACAAAACCCGGTGCGGCTATTAAGGCTTGTTCAAGGGTATCAAAAGAAGTTGCTGACCTGCCGAGGCGCTCGGCATAGCGGCTAAAGCCAAAGTGAGGGTCTACAGTCTCTTTAATGAGGTCAGCGAGGTCTTCCAGGTATAGTGTGGCCAGGTGCCGGGCTTTATCCTGGATGCCTAGTGTTCCGAATGCCCATTCCATGTCATCTAATTGCTGAAAACGGCTGGCTTCCGGTAGAAAATCACCCTCGCAGATGTTGTAAGCGAGTGTAGGGTTTTTGTATTGCAAAAAACGGATCACCGGGTCAATGGTGCTGATGTATTCAGTTTGCAGGCTGATCATCCTGAGGGCGTTATCGGAGAAATCACCTTCTTGAGGAATACTTCCAAAAACTGACTTTAGACCCTTTTTGGAAAACATTTCCAGTACTACCTCAATACCAAGGTCTGATTGATGTGAAGCAATACCCTGTGTTCTTAGAAACCCCTGTATATACGCAGTGGCCGGATACGGCGTGTTGATCTGGGTAAAAGGAGGCGTAATTAACAGAACAGATGTTTTCACAGAGCGACTAATTTGGCTACGAAATTCGTAAACATAAAGCAGAAGCCAATGATTCCTTTTTAAATATTATTATTGAGGGACACTTGTCTTTGTGATATCATTATTTTATGTTTTAAGGTGTTATTAGTTTTTTTATATATTTAAAATAAAAAATTTGTATGGTTAAAGTTATTCATGCAGTATTGTTAATTGGTTTTTGTTAAACCATAATATGTTGGCTCAGACTGCCATTAACAATAAACATAAAGCATCAGAACAGATGAATCCGTATCCATTTCAAATTTCCGATAATGGGCAGTTTGCCATTATTGCAGCTATCGAATCAGAAGATCTCTATAATAAATATTATCCACTCTTCGAGAAGCATGGCTATGAGGGCAATGGGTATTGCTGGGAGGGCCATATCATTCAGATACTTGAAAAAAATAATAGTGGACTCTTAGAACATATAGAGTTTGACCCGGAGGCAGGTGGGTTTTATGCATATGCAGATTCAAAAGAAGCCATGGAAGACTTCATAAGCCTCATAAGCCCGATATTTTCGGATATTAATAAGCTGGAAGAATATATCCAGTCGGCCGATCGAAACAGAATAGATGATTAGTTAAGCAAATACGAATGGAAGAACCAGAATCAGAATCACCGATTTACAGACATGGTGAACCCAAGGGGTTTGAGCCGGCGTCCGGAGAGTCTTCAATAGAAGAGATATCAGAACATATAGAAAAGCATATTGGTGAAATTCATATGGTTTTTCACGAGTTGATTTCAGACAAAGTCCATATTGATATCCACTGGGTAAAACCGACAAAAGAAAGGCCGTTTCACACGCTGGTCACCTCGGGTATGAGTGACAGGCCCATGAATACACCTGAGGGTATGGATGATTACTGCTTTGCAGAGTTGAGCATTTGCCTGCCTGAGTGGTGGCAGGTTTCCCAGGAGGATTTTGAAGATGAAAAAAACTACTGGCCGGTAAGATGGCTAAAAATTTTGGCCCGGTTTCCTCATGAGTATGACACCTGGCTGGGGTATGGGCATACGATTCCTAACGGAGATCCTGCTCAGCCCTTTACAGAAAATACAAGGCTAAACACGATGCTTCTGCTGCCTACCGTTGTTTTTTCGGAAGAGTTTCACCAGCTCCATACAGCAAATAAAGTCATCAACTTTTATACCCTCATTCCCCTGTACACTGAAGAAGTCAATTTGAAGATGAAAAAGGGAGTAGAAGCACTGTACGACGGTTTTGACAAGATCAGGCTGTCCGATATTCTTGATATACACAGAGAAAATTCTGTAAAACCGAAAAGGTTTGGGTGGTTCTGACTATGGAAAAAACCGGAATCAGAATAAGTAAGCTGAGAGACCAAATTAACGTTGCTTTATTATGCATTCTTGGTTTTATCCTTTTCAATAATGCTAATGCGATTGCTCAATCCTCCGAAAGGCCATTCAAATTTTATATTGAAAAAGGTAGCACATTGAATATTGAAGTTGATACGCTGACAAAGGAAGAATTTGGTAAAGAAACTGTTGCTTTGAAGGAGGAATTGCCTCTGTATAATGCCAGGGCAACTAATCATTCACTTCTTTACAGTCTTAAGCATGTTACCCAATCAGATAGCTGCCTTTACATTTCAAGCGAAAAGCAAAAATTAAGAATTTGTGATAAAAACGGAGAGGGGTACAGGTCTGGCGAAATGTATCGGTTCATAGATGAAAAATGTGGATTTGTGATTATGGAAAACGGTGGTTACGAATGGTACACATATTTTCTGATAGAGGTGAATACCAACGAGCTTTTTCAGTTCCGGGATATACCTGTTTTTATTGACTGTGATTACGCCTATTCCTATGGAAACTACTATACTGAAGGGCAGTTCACCCTACATGATTTAATTAGTAAAAGGAAAACAAACATTGATTTTTATAACTGGCATTTGTCTCACTGTTTTAGAAAAGATAATAACTTTTATATGGAATTTTCCAGTAGTCGCAGCCACGATAGAAACCGTTATATCAGGCTGCAGTTTGAATAAGATAAATTAAACTTTTCTAATTAACTCAACATTAAAAAGCAAAGTACGTCTTAAATATTGATCACCTAACCAACTAAAACCAATGAAAACCATATCTACAGGCTTTGATAGAAGAAACTTTATCAAAACCACCACCGCCGCAGTTACTACCGGCATACTTGGCCTGAGTGGCTTCGGACAAACACTGCAAGCCGGCGCGCGTTCGTCTGCCGATGAGCTTTATGTAATTGGCCCTATGGACGGCTATACACCTCAGGTCGGGACTTTGGTATCCATGCTGAATTATAACCGCCAGACCATTATCAATAGCATCAAAGGCCTGAGTATGGAGCAGCTTGATTACCTGCACGATGAAGAAGCCAACACGATAGGAGCCCTTGTGCTGCATTTGGGTGCTGTAGAGAAATATTATCAGATCAATACCTTCGAAGAGCGACAGGAGTTTAGCAAAGAGGAAGAGAAGGAGTGGGGCGCTGCCATGAACCTTGGCGATGAAGGCCGGGAGCAGATAAAAGGGCATAAAGCTGAATACTACATTGATGTGATTAGCCAGGTAAGGGAAAAGACGCTTGAAGAACTTAAAAAGAAGGATGACGACTGGCTGCTTGCTGTTGATCCGGTATGGTCCAAAGAACGACCGTTAAACACTTACTGGAAATGGTTCCATGTATGTGAACATGAGTCCAACCATCGTGGCCAGATTGCCTGGTTGCTGAGCAGGATTCAGAAGTAAAGTTCGGCCTTCCTCAAGGGTATTAGTGGGCGATATAAAGCTTGTATATGTGCTCGCATACAAAATCAATTGATTTTAATATGCCCTTGAGGGAAATGAGTTAAATTGTGGTTTCACGTTTCTGATCATGTTTTTAGAAATTACAATACCAGATTACCCACTCAGAACATTTATAAAGTCTTTAATATACTACAAAGACTATACGGCTGACTGTAACTATGAAATGCTACTGCCAGACGGAAGCTCTCAATTAATCATAGCCCTGGACGAAGCGGAGAGGCTCCTTGAAAGTGCTTCTGCTTCGGCCACTACCCGTCGATCTTTCAGGCAATACTGGATCACTGGCATTCAAACAAAGCCCGTAATTTATTTGGCGGAGAGAGCAGCCACTACACTATGTATACAATTTGAAAATGGTGGGTTAAATGCTTTGTTTGGGATACCGGCCCATGAGTTTCACAACGATATGATTGATGCTTCGCTGATTATGTCGCATGACATTATGGATTTGAGGGAGCGATTACTGGCGTGTAAAGATCATTTTCAGATAATGAATTTAGTTGAAACATTTTTACTGGAGCGGCTATTGTCTAAAGATCAGGAGACAGCATTTTTGTCGTTCGTAGCCCAAAAGCTCTGTGAAGAAAATCAACCACTATTTGAAGTGGTAAGGCAGACCGGCTATTCTCAAAAGCACCTGATCCATAAATTCAAGACCCTGGTGGGCGTAACTCCTAAAAAGTACCAAAAACTGTTTAGGTTCAATAAAGCCCTGGGGATGCTCCAGCAAAATGAAGTGAACTATGCTGGAATTGCATTTGACTGCAATTACTTTGATCAGGCCCATTTCATAAATGACTTTAATCAGATGAGTGCCAGAAGTCCTTCAAAATATCTGCAGATCAGGAAAAAATATCCTCACGTTTTGCCATTAGATGTTCTGAGGTAATTTTTTTCCAATACATACCTCTTCCTGGAGGCTACTTTTGAGTAAACTAATAACATGGAAGTTTATGAGAAAGATAGTTTATTACGTAGCCTCCTCCATCGATGGCTTTATAGCTGGAGCAGATGGTAGTATCAACGGCTTTTTAATGGAAGGAGAACATGCTGACGATTTTGTAAGCAGTTTTAGTGACTATGATACCGTCATAATGGGTAGAGGTACTTATGAGTTTGGATTTCAATATGGATTGAAGCCGGGTGAGCCTGCTTATTCTGGTCTTAAACATATTGTACTCTCAAAGTCGCTGGATTTTGTTAGCAATGAAAATGTAGAATTGGTCAAAACCAATGCAATGGCATATATCAGGCAATTGAAACAAGATCCAGGGAAAGATATATGGCTTTGCGGTGGGGGTAATATTGCGGGACAACTGGCCAATGAAGGCCTGATCGATGAGGTGCTGATAAAGGTAAACCCTATTGTGATAGGAAAGGGGATCAGGCTTTTCGAGGGCAGAGGCAAATTGATTAACTTGATGTTTACCGGAACCAAATGTTATGGGAATGGAGTGGTGCTTTTGCGCTATAATATACCTTAAGTGTGTATCACACTTTGATATGCTATAAAGGTAGGGGGTAATTTCAGGAAAAGAATTGCAGTGCTAACAATAGGTTTATAATTTAAAAATGAGAGAAAGCTGGCAAAACTTGTTGAACTTATTTAGTTTAGTAACTAAAATATTTAATAACTAAAATAAATATGGGAAACTCAGACGACCAATGGCTGGAAAAATTTCGACAAGTCAGCCGGGATTATTCCGATGCTTCCGTGATTATGCATGAAGTGATCGCCGGCAAGGCAGGCCTTACAGGGGCTGATCATAAATATCTGGGGCTTATTATCAAAAAAGGGGAATCAACCGCAGGAGAAATAGCTGAAATCACCGGATTGACGGGCGGAGCGGTTACCGGCTTGATAGACCGGCTGGAAAAGAAAGGGTTAGTAAAGAGGTCACCGGACCCGCAGGACAGGCGTAAGGTGATGATCATCCCGCAGGTAAAAAAAGCTATGAGCTTGCTAGGGCCTGTATTTTCAGACCTTCAAGAGCGTACCAAAGACCTTGTTTCTTCATTCTCGGCAGAAGAAAGAGAGATCATTGAAAGGTATTTTGTAGCTGCGACCGGGATCATGCATGATGTAACCAGGAACTTAAGAAATAAGCCAAAATGAATGCAATAACCGCAAATTACCTTTCAAAGGCCGAAATATGGCTGTTGGGAACTATACTTTTGTATTTTCTGATGAATGGTGCCCAGCTATTTGAAACTGCTGTACTGGTACCTAAATGGATTGCCAGACCACCCGAAAGCTTCGGCTTACTTGCCGATAAGAACGGAATGAGCCTTAAAGCATTTTGGATCATTTTTCACTCTATACATGAGGTCGTATTTATTGCCGCCATCGTTTTTTGCTGGAAATTAGGTGCTGTAAGAAACTGGCTATTGGTACTGTTTGCAGTACATTTCCTTGTTAGGGTATGGACACTTTCATACTTTGCCCCAAACATTATTGAGTTTCAAAAAATAGCAGAAACGTCTGCTTCGGCCACTGATCTGGTGAAGAGGGCAAACCTGTGGAAAACCTTAAACTACATACGTGTCGGGCTTTTTATTGGCGTATCCATGGCTTTGGTACCACTGTATTTTAAGCTTCTTGAGCTAAACCGGTCGATTGATTAAAAAAAGTAATTAAAAAATTCACAGTTGCTATTTTCAACAGTCTAATGCATTACAGTCAAAACAGGTTGACTGGTAAAATAATAAAACTATGCATAAGACAATTATTGTTACGGCGGCGCTGGTTTGCGGAATAGGAGTCAGCATCCAGGCACAAACAAATCAAAAAAATCAATTAACCACATCATTAAGCAGCAACTCAATGGAAACTACTTTTAATCAGGAGCAAAAGAATGTTTTTAGTACAATAGAAAAAATGGTAGCAGCCTTTCAGGAACAGGACATTGATGGTGTACTGGCAACTTATGAGGACAATGCCATAGTTATGTTTGAGCCACAAACTCCTGTTTCAGGCCAGGAAATGTTGCGAAAAGCCTTTACGGAATTTGCAGCTATCAAGCCGCAATATACGTTCAGTGGCCATGAGGTCTACATTGCGGGTAACATTGCTACGCACATTGCTCCCTGGACTATGACAGGTCACCTGCCTGATGGAAGTAAAATAGAACAAAGCGGGCTGTCCGTGGCAGTATTGAGGAAGCAGCCGGAT
>NZ_SMLW01000385.1 GCF_009711405.1 Fulvivirga kasyanovii
TTTTGATATTGCTTTGTGCCTCTCACGGCTCTTTACCACGTCATCCCAAACTCAGCGTAGCGGAGATTTTGAGTCGCATGATTAAATGAGCTGCAGAAGGTTTAGACACTGCCACGATCTGGGAGATCCCTGATGTTTTTATTTGAGTGCGGTTGTTAGATGAAGGTTTGTTAGGAAAATTCAGGGATGGCGGAGATATTCGGTCGGGTATATCAATGTAAGATTATTTCATATAGCCCTGCTAAACGGGTCAACATAGTATTCACAAAGTGTGAATTTATTTTCTTCTTCTGTTAAAGGTATGAGATCATTACCCTGAATTTTATATCGAGATTGGAGTATATGGCTGGAGGAGGCTGTGTCAAGGATTAAAATACTATCTTCTATTGACCAGGTGCCGCTAAAATGTCCTGCTGTTTGGCTACAACCGTGATAGATGAATGCAAAGGTATTTGTTTTCATTAGTGTGAGTGATTTTCCATAAAATCCAAAATCACCACAGTAGGACAAGTACACTTGCTTTTGCATTTGTGTATTGGTGAAGAACAATAAAAATGTTGATAAAATAGCCGTGAGGGCCATAATTCCGTTAAACGTGGATTGGCGATTTGTGCTGAAGTGCCGAATGGCTTGTTTGTGCTTGATTCGTATCGGTTTGATGTGCATGCTCTTATAATCCTATTGTATCTGATTAGTCACAAAAAAAGATCTGCCGGGAGAGGTCATATCAGCAAGAAAATTCTCCCTCTAACCCATATCACGTCTTTCCGGAATTTTCGTAGAGTAGCCGTAGAAAATATCCGGACTCCCGAAGTTAAGAGCACCAACAAAGTCTGACCTGCGTAATGTCAGAAGCCTGCATACTAAATACCGCGGAGTCCTCTACGAGGTCTACGAGAGACATTCGCTGGGAAGTAGCATGAGAACACTCAGATTATTCCCCTTATCACGTCATCCCAAACGAAGCGCAGCGAAGATTGAGGTATCATGATTAAATGTGAAGCAGAGTGTTAGGGCACTGGCCAGGATCAAGGAGATTCTTGATATTTTCATTACACCTCCACATAAAGCAAGCTCATACACGAAAATTCAAGAATGACGGGTTGGGGGCGGTTGTGCCATGTGTTTTGGAGCGTGATAAATAAGTCCAGCCCCAAAGTAAACTACAATAACAGAGTCAATGCCATGAGTGTGTTTCCAAGATCAGGGAGAGTAAAAATTTATTGGAGGAGGCCTCTGATATATTTATGGCGTATTGTTTACATTCGTTATAGTCACTCCAGGTGCTGGCTTCGAGGCTACCATTGGTTGCATCCGGTTTGTAAATGCTCAGGGTGCGAATGGTTCTGTCCCATTCCGGCATATAGCGGTTGACCGGGGACATAGCCGATAAATGAAACATACCGGAATATTTTTCCTCTTTGAGTTTTCCATAGTAGTTCCATGATTTTGTGGCTTTTCCTCCTTCTATGAGGGCAAGCCTGTAGCAAACGATAATTAGCTTGTATCCCATCTGGATGTTTTCATCCAGGTTGGTGAATGAGAAATCGTTGTATTTGCTGCCTAAATTTGAATATCCGTTTGCTATTGCAAAATAATTTCCCTGAAACTGCATATCAAAAGGGCCTGGGTTGCCCTTTGGAAAATCATAACTGGTAAGATGAGCGTCCATTTTAGAAGGCGATATTAATTATGCCAGTTTAATAAAATGGATACAATTAACAAAAACAAGTGGTGAAGATAATTATCCTGATCTGCTTTAGGCTAAAGGCACGCATGCTTTACCAAACCTTTCAGCGCTGGATAAAGCATGCGTCATTTTCGTTTTTATATTAAGATCACCTCGTCTCAAACAGTAAGTCCATGGGTTTTCTGATTTTTATTAGTGACTGTGTTTTGTCATCAATAGCCCTGTAACCAATAGGAGCAATAACGGTTGCATTTAATCCCTGTCCGGTCAGTCCCAGTATCTCGTTGTACTTTTCGGGTTCGAAGCCCTCCATAGGGCAGGCGTCAATTTTTAGCTCTGCGCAGGCCGAAAGAAGGTTGCTGAGTGCCAGGTAGGTTTGTCTGGCCATCCATTCCTGCTGCTCGGCTTCCGATTTTTCAGCGAGCTTTTCCTTTATGAAATCACCGTAACCCTGTATGGTATCAAGACTAACTTCTCTTTGCAGAGCATGTAGTTCCATGTAATCCTGTATATGATCATCGCCGACCCGGGTATAATTGCAAAATACAAACAGGTGGGAAGCATCAGTGATCTGGTCTTGGTTCCATGAAGCCGGTTTCAGCTTTTCCCGAATGGCCACGTCTTCAATGATCAATACTTTATAGAGTTGCAGGCCGTAGGAGGATGCCGAAAGCTGGACTGCTTTTTTTATCTTCTCCAGATCAGAAGCACTTACTTTTCTGGTAGCGTCAAACTTTTTGGTGGCATATCGCCAGTTCAAATCTTCTATCAATCGCATGGTTTCTTAAAAGTTTATGGTGTAAATAATCATTTGGTCAGTGTGTAATTCTTCATGGTAAATTGCTCCTCAAAGCCCAGTTTGGTATACAGTCCTTTGCCCATGGCCGATGCCTGGAGGGTTGTGAATGAGAACTCTTGTCTGATGGAATCGTTGAGGATCATTTTCATAAGCATTTCCGCCAAGCCCTGCCTTCTTGCATCGGGGATAATACCCATGGCATGTATGCCTATGACCTCGTCAGATGGATGATGTAGTACAGCAGTGCCTACCGGAGCTTCATTGTGGTAGACGATTATAAAATCTGTATTGTTATAATGTGGTGTCAGCAGTTTATGGCTAATGAGATAGCCAAAAGCTTGTCCGAACAGAGACTCCCAAAGCTGGGCTTCCTTTTCGTTTTCTACCTTTTTAAAGGACAGCTTTTGAGGTACATCGTAGCTGTGACCTAGTTTTAATGACATGCCCACTTGTTCGAAACGCACTTCAAAGCCATTTGCTGCCAGCAATTGATCGGAATTGCTTTGGTAGATGTCCCAATAAGGTATGGTTATATTTTTTTGAGTGGAAAGCAGGACTTCCTTAGCCTGCGATACCCCTTCTTCATTCAGGTCATGATGGAACCATAGCCGGTTTGGCCACTCAGAGTAGGGTATGATGCAGTAATCAAAGGTTTCCCCGGAGGTCTGGCTATTGGCCATTTCACCGACTGTTTGCCATAGGGAAGTCAGGTTTCCGATGTTTTTGATGACAAGTTCTTCTTTTTTCATTTCTTATTTATTAAAAGTATGCCAATGATCATAGCAGTTACACCCAGCAGTCTTTTTGCGGTAACGGGCTCTACCGGCAGGTTAAACCAGCCGAAATGTCCGGCAACTACCGAAAAGAACACCTGTCCGCAAAGGCCGAGGGAAATCATGGTTGAAACGCCCAGCTTGGGTATAGTGTAATAATAAAGGCTTACGCCAATTAAGCTGAAAAATCCTCCGGCTGACCACAGGTACCACGGCACTTCCTTTAGCTGCTGGGCCGATGGCATGCTTTTAACGCTGAAAGCTATGACCAGAAAGGCAAACGTCGTACTGCAGAAAAAGGCAACCAGTGATGCCAGTAGCGGGTTTTTCAAAAGTACTCCCAACTGGGCATTGAGCCCGCCCTGCATAGCGAGAAATATTCCCCCTGTAAATGCCAAAATGCTTAGTGTTAACTGATTCATAAAGCGAAGGTAGGGGAGGTACTTCACGAATGCATTTACATATGTTGATACGCTAAGATTTATTCAAACTTTTTCTTACCCGGCTAAGTTGCGTAGGTGTCACCCCCAGGTATGAGGCTATCTGGAGTTGGGGAACCCTATTTTCCAGGCCGGGATATTGCTCAAGAAAGGTCAGATACCGCGCAGTGGCGGTTTCCGTGGCAAAAGCTATTTGCCGCTTTTCATTTTCTACTATCCATTTCTTTTCAAGATACCTTATATAGAAGCTTTTCAGATCGTCGTGATCAAAAATGAGTTGTCTGTACTGTTGAAAATCCATTTCAAGAATTACGCCTTCTTCTACAGATTGGATGCTAAAGTTGGAAGGAGTGGCTTGAAGCATGGAAACTGTGGAAGCAGCAAGGTTGCCCTCAAGGAAGAAGTTTTTGATGTGTGTGCCACCATCATTCGTCATATACAGGGATATCAGCAATCCTTCGCAAACGAAATATAGCTTTTTTGAAGTTTGACCTATACGCACAAGGTCTTCACCTTTACTTACCTTACGGAATTTTATGATGTCGCACAGACCGGAAAAAGACTCATCTGTAATGGGAGAATAGCTATTCAGTGATTGTCTGAACAGATCGAGGTGTGTTACTTTGTCGACCATTGGTTTTTATAGGGCTTTAGAGAAATATTACGACCATATAAAATTATGGTTTTACTTCATGTGTGAAGGTCAACTTTTCGTGGTTATTATCCGGTTAATTTACATTTGGTGTAATCGCTTTCAGCTTTTCGATTTCACTGTTATCGATATTTGAAGCAGTAAATTTGATCTTAGTACCATTGCGCAGCTTGAAATAGGACCTGGTAAAAGGCGTGTAGCTGAGGGTGATCTGCTCTATATTGCTTAGCTCCAAGCGGGTCTTTATGAATAAATCACGATAGATCGTAACAGTATTTTCGGTTACCTCGATATAGTTTCTGTTGAGGAGAAAATTGGTCAGGTTGGCCATGAGCAGTGAAATAAAGCCAAAATAAAAATAGTAAACAAAGCCCGACCGATCCATGGCCTGATAGATCAAAAGGCAGGTAAACACAACCAGAAGTATAATATTAGGAAGGGATCTCTTTAGCTGAATCATTGCTCTTGCCGTTTTGGACAAATAAAATAGCCATTTTATTGCATTTTTCAAACGGGTAGCTTGTAAACGTAAGTTCAGAGAGATGAACGGTTTATGTGCAGGAGGTATAAATAAAATAGGGTTACATCAAAGACTGTTTGGATACTTTGATGTAACCTCTTAATAGGCTCAAGGCCTGTTATTTAATAGTTTTTAAATACTACAGTACCTCCAAACCTTCCACTCCCAAAACCACTGACGAATACTCTTCTGTATCTCTTTGTGGTATAGGTTTTTGACCAGAATTTGCTGCCGGAAGGTCCTACATTGATGATATCCTGTCTCTTGTAATTACCAAATACATTCTTGTACCATGTATCGGCTGATAGTGTATTACTGTCAGAGCAGTTTACTAAATATAAATTCACGGTCTTGCACTTATCAGCACCACTCTTCCATGAACTGTAAACTGTTACATTGGCACCACCCCATGGGTAGTTGTGAAATGTTCTGTAAAATTGCCCGTACGCATCGGTGTCGTAAAAATTCTGGCCTGAACACCATGCACTGGCCATCAACTTACCTGCATCAGCGCTCGAGCCTTTTGAATGCATGGCGGCTTCGTGCTGAGTGGTTACACCGCGCTGTAAAGCGAGTGCTTTTAGGCTCTCGTCCTCCTCAAGAGTGATGAAATCCTCAGGTACAGCTACACTCTCATCAGTAAGGGAAAGAAAGCGTTCGAGCATGCTGGCGCTGGCTAACTCATCCTGTATATCTCCGCTGCCACTTTCATCATATACAATACCATCAGCTTCAGAGCGGAATGTGATCACATTACCATTAGACAGGTTGATTGTTGCCAGTGTTTTTGGCACCAGCGCCAATTCTTCGGCTTGGTGTTCCGTGTCATTATTAACAGGTTCAATACCGTTTTCATCTTCGCAGGAATACATCAGCATAGAGCTACAAAGTGCAAATGCTGTAGCCATTGTTCTCATTTTGAAATTCGTTTTCATCATTTTTAGATTTAGTTGATTTAGTTTTTGCAAACCTATTCCCAAACCCGGTCAGCACTAGAGATCAATTGATGAATACTATATTTCATTTGATGTAGAGGTGTTTTTGATTGATGAAAATGTATTTTTTTATTATAAAAATGACTTTATGGTTGTTGGTTCATCAGCAATATATGATGTGTTTAATTGCGGTTATGTACAGTAACCATGTTGTAGGCAGGAAACTGCTGACAAAGCAGATACATGAGCCAGGTTCTAATCCTCATACTTTGGTTCACGTTTTTCCATTGTGGCATTGAAAGTTTCAAGCAGGTCGTTTGACAACAGCATAGCGGCGTTCCACGTGCTCATATAATTTAAAGCATCATCTACACTGTGATCTCTGGTATAACGAAGTACTTCTTTGGTACCCCGGATCGATATGGGCGATTTGGCGGCTATGGCCCGGGCTATATGCATTACGCCCTCCATCATTTTTTCTTTTGAGGCATAACAGTGGTTGACCAGACCAGTATTTAAAGCCTCCTTGCCGGTCATTTTTCGTCCGGTGTAGGCCAGTTCCGCAGCCATTCCCGGAGATATGATCTTAGGCAGACGCTGTAAAGTGCCCAGGTCTGCCACCATGCCCAGGTCAATTTCCTTAATAGTGAAATAAGCATCTTCGGTGCAATAGCGCATGTCGCATGCAGAAACTATATC
The DNA here is from genome assembly GCF_009711405.1 of Fulvivirga kasyanovii. Lineage (GTDB taxonomy): Bacteria > Bacteroidota > Bacteroidia > Cytophagales > Cyclobacteriaceae > Fulvivirga > Fulvivirga kasyanovii. The sequence goes on from NZ_SMLW01000385.1 coordinate 6,509, forward strand.
TACACCACCACCAATGCATCCGCTATGAATAGCTGCAAGTACGGGTTTAGAACATTTTTCAATGGCAGTGATGCACTCCTGCAGGGTGAGTATCAACTCCCGCACTTTTTCACTGCGCTTGCCTGAGCAGGAAACATCTTTAAGGGCACCGACTGACATTAGCAACTCCAGATCAATACCGGCGCAAAAATGTTTCCCTTCACCACTAAGAATTATAACCCTTACATGATCGGACTGGCTCAGTTTATCAAAAGTTGTTTTCATCTCTTTCCAGGCTTCCATGTGTAGGGCATTGGCCTTTTCCGGCCTGTTGAAAACTACATGTGCAATTTTGTTTTCTATTTCAACTTTAAAATGATTATAATTCATAGTGTATAGGGTATGGTTAAGGATTTGTGGTAAAATAACCAATTATTGATTTAAATCTTAAACTTTTGCCTTAATCCCTAAAGAAACCATTAAGTGACAATCCGGATTAGTGCAGCATTAGAGTGGGAAATAAAGTTCTATGTTTAAGTTCTATTTCTTTTTATTTTCTCTTAATAAAATGTTATAATTACATTTTTTAACTGTTTCGAATTTTGTCAAATACACGATACACATCTGTTTTTGCTACTTTTGACCCATATCCTTCCTATAAAGGCTCAGCGATCCATATCGATAAAGTTACGGAGGTGCTTTCTCAGAAATTTCCTTCTACCTTATTGCTGAGTTTAAAGCAGCATATGTCGAAGGAATTACCCCAGACAGTGCACCATCTTGAGTCACCGGTTGAAGAGAGTAATTATCTCAAAAGGGCCCTGGCTTTTTCTTCCTGGATCGACGGGCTTTTGGATCAGCAGCACAATTTACAAGTGGGCCACTTCCGGGATATCTGGAGTGGGATGCCTATTTTGGCAAGAGACCATATTACCAGCATATTTGAGGTGAACGGTCTGCCTTCCATTGAATTGGTTAACCGCTATCCCTACATCGGGCAGGACACATTAGGTAAGATCCGGAAGCTGGAGGACGAGTGCCTGGAAAAGAGCCGGTTGATCATTTGTCCATCCGAAACTATTAAGAAGCACCTCATCTCCCGCAAAGTGTGGGCGGATAAGATACATGTGATCCCTAATGGAGCGGATGCCCCTGTAATAGGAGCTAAGCCTGTTGGGCTTCCGGAAAAGTATATTGTTTATTTTGGTGCGTTACAACCTTGGCAGGGAGTGGATACACTCCTGAAAGCCATGAAGTACCTGGGAGATAAGCCTGATTTGAAGTTGGTTATTTGCTCTTCACACAAACAACGATTTTCGCGCCCTTTTCAAAAACTGGCAGAGAAGCTTGATGTGAGCGAGCGGATTGTATGGAAATACCAATTGGAAAAACACGAGTTACACCAGGTCATTGGTCACGCACTGTGCACGGTAGCGCCACTTACCGAATGCAGCAGGAACCTGGAGCAGGGTTGCTCTCCGTTGAAAGTGTTTGAAAGCATGGCCTGCAAAACCCCGGTTGTAGCTTCAGACCTGCCCGTGATCCGTGAAATACTGGAGCCTGATGAAGAAGCTAAGTTTTTCAGGCCTGAAAGGCCTGCAGACCTGGCCAGGTGCATCAGGTTGCTGAT
>NZ_SMLW01000279.1 GCF_009711405.1 Fulvivirga kasyanovii
TCGAAGACCCTGTTTTCAGGAAGTTAAGCGGTGACGAAGTCGGTGATATGTGGCGAATGTTGCTATCGGGGGCCAAAAACCTGCACCTCGAATATTTTGATGCTGCCGCTGATGGAGATGAAGGCTCTGTCCGATGGCATGCCACTTACACATTTTCCAAAACCGGGAGAACAGTACATAACAAGATCAAAGCTCATTTCAAGTTTAAAGATGGTAAGATCATAGAGCATAAAGACAGCTTTAACTTCTGGAAATGGAGCCGTATGGCATTGGGTCCTGTTGGTATATTCCTGGGCTTCACTCCTTTCCTGAGAAACAAAGTGTCTGCGCAAACCTTAAAATTATTGAAGGCATACAGAGAAAAACGAAAATAAACACATCCCTCTACCCTTCTAACCCAGCTCACGCCCCAGAGCTGTTTGTTTTAATCCAAACTTTCCTATATTAGCATCGGCCGCATGCTATGCCGCTGTTCCGCACGAGGTTCAATACTTCGCTATCCCGTCGTGATAGCTTGCCTAATATTATTACAACACAAATTTTTAAGAAATGCGTATCTGGAAAAAACTTACCCATGGTGAAATTCAGGAGCGGGTATTTGGTGCTCTAAAACAAAATGTAAACTATTACGAAGCCAATATTCTGGGCATACCGGCCTCACATCTTGATGACAAGGTGTTTTATCAGGATGCGCCATTTCTGGACCACGCTCCTTACCTGTCTACCCTGATCCATAACCCTAACCACATTGGCTGCCACACACTGGGCAAGTCTGAAAGTTTCTTTAAAGGCACTCAGGAGATCGAAAAGGAGTTGGTGAGAATATGTTCCGAGGAAATACTCAAGGGGGCTCCGGACAGTTTTGATGGCTATGTGGCATCAGGTGGTACAGAAGCCAACATGCAGGCGATCTGGGTTTACCGAAATTACTTTAAAGAAGAGCTGGGCGCCCGGCAGGAAGAGATCTGTATCTTATGCTCGGAAGACAGCCACTACTCTACCAGTAAAGCTGCCAATGTACTAAACATCGGCATAGCTTATGTGAAAGTGGATGATAACAACCGCTCACTGAATAAAAAAGAGGTAGAACAAACTATTAAAACGCAACAGGATAAGGGGCATAAATATTTCATTGTAATCGCCAACATGATGACTACCATGTTCGGGTCTGTTGATGATGTAGATTTGTACACGGATACCCTTGACCTGTTGGGCTGCAAATATAAGCTCCATATTGATGGTGCCTATGGTGGTTTTTTCTTTCCCTTTTCTACGGATATCCACCTTTTGAATTTTTCAAACCCTAAAGTAGATTCCATTACACTGGATGCCCATAAAATGCTACAGGCTCCGTATGGAACGGGGATTTTTCTATGTAGAAAAGGACTGATTTCATATGCTAACACCAAAGAGGCCAGCTATGTGGAAGGTGAAGATTACACTTTGATAGGAAGCCGCAGCGGTGCTAATGCCATTGCAGTATGGATGATTTTGATGACTTATGGCCCTTATGGCTGGAAAGAAAAAATTCTTGTTTTGCTAAACCGGGCAGACTGGCTGTGCAACCGGCTAAATGAAAAGGGCATTGCACATTATCGTCAGTATGGCTCCAATATTGTGACCATTAAAAGCAGTGACATCAAAGCCGGGGTTGCCAAAAAGTATGGTCTTGTACCCGACAACCATAAAGACCCCAAGTGGTTTAAAGTGGTGATCATGGAGCATGTTACTATCGAAAAGCTGGAGCCTTTGGTCGTTGAATTATAGCAGGTTAATTGCATTTTCCGGTTTCCGCGAGTTTACAAAACAGGGCTGATATTAATCTGTTATCATTTTCTTTTGTATACTCGCTGATATTTTTTTCCGGAAACCAACTTAACCAAAGCTTATGCAAATAATAGACCTGTCCAAAACCATTGAATACAACCCCAATGACCCATGGTTTATGCGGATCAAGATCAAGCACAAACCGCACAACAAAGCTCATTGGCTGATACGCCTTTTTCTTGGCCTTCCCAAACGGCTGTTTCCGGAGAAGTTTACCGGCTGGGCCGATGATACCATAAAAAACATGGGTGTACACTCCGCCACGCATATCGATGCCCCGTGGCACTATAGCCCGACCTGCAATGGTGAACGCGCAAAAACCATTGATGAGGTGCCTTTGGATTGGTGCTATGGCCCGGGTGTAGTTATCAATATGACCCATAAAGAGGATAATGACCCTATTACTTCTGAGGATATCAGCAGGCAGGTGGAGAAGGACAACCTTAACATCGGCCAGGGTACCATTGCCCTTATCCGCACTGACAGGGACAAGTATATGGGCACAAAGGAGTTTCCCGATCGTGGCACGGGTATGAGTGCCGAAGCTACAAGATGGCTGATTGACAAAGGGGTAAAAGTAATGGGAATTGACCAGTGGGGCTGGGACCTGCCTTTAAAGTACATGGTGAAACGGGCTAAAGAAGAAAACAACTCCAGGCTCTTTTGGGAGGGGCACCTTGTAGGGCAAGACAAGGAGTATTGCCACATGGAGCAGTTAACCAACCTTAAATCGCTACCTCTCCAAGGCTTTAAGGTGGCGGTATTTCCTTTGAAGATCAAAGGTGCATCTGCTGCCCCTGCAAGGGTGGTTGCTATGATTGACTAGAATACTTTTCCTGATGTTTTGATCATAGCTTCACGCCTATGATCAAAACATCATCGGTCTGTTCATTTCTACCGCACCATTCGCTAAAGGTATGCTCTATCACGCGCTTTTGATCTGATGTCCTCATGTGATGATTGTTAAACAGAAGTTCACGAAAGCGTTTGCTCATAAAGCGTTTGAAGTCACCTCCTCCATACTGGTCCCTGAATCCATCGGTAAACATGTAGAAATCAGAGATCTTTGAAAGCTCAAACTTATGGTTTCGGAATTTATGATCGGGCCTGGTCAGCATTCCGCCAATAGAAACCCTGTCAGCTTCAATTTTCCTCATTTCGCCATTTTCAATTAACAACAGCGGGTGTTTGGCCCCGGCATATTCCAATACCTGTTGCTCTCTGTCAATCACGCATATGGAGATATCCATGCCATCGCGGTTATCGGTTTGTTGCTGTCTCAGGGCATAGACAATCCTTTGTTGCAGGTAATCCAGTATTTTGGCAGGTTCAAAAATGAAGTTGAGTTCGATGGCCTCCAGCAGCAGGTTATAGCCTATCATGCTCATAAATGCCCCAGGTACTCCATGACCTGTGCAGTCTACTGCGGCAATAAAAACCCTCTCCCTGATCTTGGTTACGAAGTAAAAATCCCCGCTTACCAAATCCCTCGGTTTGAAGAAAAGGAAATGGTCGGGCATCATTTCCCGCATTTCTTCTTTCAAAGGGAGTATGGATTGTTGTATAGTCTGAGCGTATTTGGTCTGCTCTTTGATCAGGCGCACCGATTCTTTCAGATCGTTATGCAACCTTAGCAATTGAGAATGCTGATAGGTGATCTGGTTGTTTTTCTTCTGTATGCTCTTTTGATATTTTTCATTCTCCTTTCTGAAAATAGCAGAGATAACGGCCAGAAGAATGATCGTGATCATAATATTGATCACATAGGCCAGTTTTAGCTGTTCTGTCTGGTAAAAGGACTCATGATCGAAATTATACATCTCTACGGTAATGATACACAAACCTCCGAGTGCAATGAGCAGGTAAACGTATACCGTACGGTCAAAGAACAGTACGGCAAGTCCTGAACAGGCAAATATGATCAGTTGAGACCCTCTTTCGCTGCCCCAGTACAACGTAAGTGAGCTCAAATAGAAGAATGGGATCAGCAGGCAAAGCAACCGTGCAGCATGGTACTTTTTCAATTTATTGAGCAATATGGGAATAGGAAAAAGCAATGCCCCAACAAGTTGAACGGACCACTCTTCGGGAACCTGCATGATCATACTCTTGATAATGATGACGAGAAACAGGATTTCCCCGGTGAGCAGTATTCCGTTAACCAGCCGA
>NZ_SMLW01000593.1:0-8715 GCF_009711405.1 Fulvivirga kasyanovii
ATTGGAAATGGTCACGAATCCTGCGCTCATTATCTCTTATGAGCTTCAGACGACCAAAATGATCGTACTCATAAAATGTAGTCATATTATTCTGATCGGTTATTGAAGTAACCCCATATAACGGATCGTGAGTATAGGTAGTCATACGGGCTCCTAGCGGGACAAATCGGATATTATCTATTGGCTCTGTAGTACTGATAGATATGGTGTAAGTCCCTGAACCGTCAGTTACCTTTACCGGTTTTGTGTTAAATATCCAGCTATTACCTGTCTTAACCCAATAAGAAAGCTCGTATGCACCTCCGCTCAGACCAGAAAGTTCTTTTGTATAACCTCCTATTCTACTAAAATATCCTGTATGACAGTCACCTTCATTACTATTGCCATCGCCAGCTTCAAAGCCTGTATAGAAAACATCATTTCTTTTGGCATTTTCCACCTCAGCCAGCAGATAAGAATCATCATACCCCCAGATCAGGGAATGGACAATTTTATCACTCGCAGTAAACTGCTCGACATTGCCATAATCAGAGAATTTTTGGTTGTTCAAGAGCGTATATGTAGCACCTTTCTTAAGTTGTTGTTCTACCCTTACCGGCTCTATATAATTATGTTCTACAAAGAACCATGCCGTTTTTCTTCTTTCAAGCAATTCATTTTTATCGTTATAGCGTATTTGCTCAATTACGGGGTTGATGATATTGCGCTCCACCATAGAACCCGCTACATAACCGTCCGAGTTTTGAGTACCTAAATAATCATGTGGATAAGTGAATTTTGTAATTATGCTGTGCTGATCACTTTCCTGTGTTGTTATTTTGCTTACCTCATAGTTATTAAGGTTATACTCATAAGAAACTTCCCTGGTTACTTCACCCTGAAGGGTATAATGCGTCTCCGTTTTACTTTTTAAAAGCTTCTTGTAGTTTTCGTAATAAAAAACACCTATTTGGAATTCCCCTACCTCATCACAAGAAGAAAATGAATCGCTATCACCACCATAGGTACACAAAGGAGCTCCAGCTACAATACGCCTAATTGTAACATTGATCCAATCCTTTTCTCTGTCCTGCAAGTTATAATCATAAGATATCATTCTTACTTTTTCATTTCCTGATCTGAAAAAGGTTTCTGACAAATGGGTTCCATTAAGAAGTGACCCGGTTAAGGTTATATTCCCCCAAAACAGAGTTACCGGGGGGTCATTAGTAAATGTTTTGACGATTTTTCCATTACCGGCAACCCTTTTCTTATCAAGTTCTTTAATTACTACTCTACTATAACCTATGGCTGCTTTTATAGGTGAAGTGGTTGTACTGTAAGTAGAGTTGGAACGATTTATGATCACTTGCTGCTTGATAATCCGAGAAGCCCCCGGACTTCCAGGTTGGGCAGAGTTGGTACAATATGGAAAACTCTGATTATTAAAGTATTTAAACTTTCTGTTTTCTGCATAGTAAAGTGGAACCATGAGCTTACCACTTGTGGTCCCATCTTCATCCACATATTCGTATTGCTTTGTTGAGATGACCTCACCATCCGCGTCCAGGTTTTGGATCTGGCTAATGCGCAAGCCACCACCTATTGAAAATTCATGGGATTCCAGCACCGGATCATTTGCCTCAGTGCTAGAATACACAACAACAGCTTGTGCCAACGGCTCATAGCCTTGAAACCCCAGGTCATCCCTCACATTACATTTAATCACGTATTTTGCTGCCGGGAGTGTGAGTTTTTCATTCCATACTTTGTCGTAAACGTCATCGAAAAAGTGTTCTACGTCCCAGCGTTTATAAAGTGAAACACTGGCCGTCTCTGCATTTATTTTCAACAGGTAGACTGTGGTACCCTGCATTTGCTCAAAGGTAAATTCACCTCTTTTATTGTTAATATTTACCGTAATGTCAACGGTGGTTTCTTCTTTCAATGCAAACTCTGCTTCCGCTTCCTTTTCATAAATTTCCGCTGACGGGGTACCATCAGGATAGTTGAGGTCATAGATGTAAATATGCTGTCTTCCCGATTTAGCCACCTTGTTTTCTTCCTGGGCAGATAAGACCATTGAATTGCTAAAGGTATGAGGCTCAAATGTGAATGCCGTCTTCCCTTTGGTAGGATATGTTACTGATTGTAAACAACCAACAGTCATATATTCAGGATCTGCACCTCTGTTAGCTCCACTATACGGATCTATATCATTTGGAATCCTTATATACTTCTGAAACAGGGAAACTGAAAAAAGTGGTGGGATAAATGTTCTTTTGTTCGTATTCTCTCCATTATAATATCCCCAGTGATCTACCGCAAAAGAAGTTTTCCATGGCAGGGGTTTCTCTTCATTGTAGGTAAAAGTATGGGTTCTTTCCTGACCAGAAGTTGCTTTTTCCGTTATGCTCAATAACTTCATTCGCTTACTCAGATGGTCTTCATTCATGGCTATGGTTGAACTGCCATCTGCCCACCCAGGCGCCAGATAATTACCAGAAAGTTTTTCTCCCTGAAAATAATCATACTTAAAAAGGAACCTTTTGTTGCTATCGGTAAATTTATTGGCAACAACCACCTCGTCCAGCCTTCTCGCTCCGTCCCCCTTAAGATCACTCCTGTTGGCACTGAGCTTAAATGTTATTCGCTCAGTCTTAGACTCTATTTCCGTGAGGTAGAGGTTTTTAAGTGTTTCTGGAAAAACCTTTCTGTTCCAGGCTCCAAATTCTTCAAATATCACATTGTTAGCACCATGCAGCTCCTGCTCGCTGGCCGGGGGAAGAGCATGAATTAATCCAAAGTTTTTATACGTAAACTTCAGCCAGTCACCATCAGGCCTTCTGATCTCTGTTAAATACCAAGTGTTTATTTCTCGCAGGTAATTTGTCCCCTCTTGTGCGGCAAATGTGTATGCCACACCATCACCATCTGTAATCTTAAAACCCATACCGTCTATTACCTCAATTCTATAATTACCTTTGTCTCCATAAATTTTACAGACTGAACCTCCTCCGTATCTGTTCAGTGGCCGTGTTTTATAAAATTTAAAAGACATTCCCATACAATTTACACTATAAATATCCGGTTGACCGAGGCCATTGATAGCGCTTCGTATGACATTGCCCGGTGTTTGGTTCTTGTCACTATCTTCAAAAGAATTGGAGCAACTTGTGTTATGTGGCACATATTCATGCCCGACTGTAGGATAGATCTTTGATGGGTTAATATAATTAATCAGTTTTTCCCAATCCTCAATAGGTTCAATTTGATTTACAGCCTGGTCATTACCACCTACCGAAACATGCGTAATTCCGGCTATGGCCGACAACTGCCAACCAAGGCCTACCCATGTTGCTTCCTGATTTACCCTTACTCCTGAAGCATCATAATATAGGTTAATAGGAAACTCCAATTTACCTGATTTAATAGTGTGTAAAGGAATAGAAATATCAGGAGTTCCTGTATATTCTCCCACAGCCACTTCACCATATTTACCCAGGTTATCTGCAGTGGGAGATAACGGTATAATGTTAGGTTGAATCTCGTGTATAACATCCTGTCCTTGCAAGGGATGCAATATACAACTGTAATAAAAACATAACGTCAAAATTATTTTTGTGAAAAAACAGCAAAAGGCTGATGCCAATCGCAACATAATGCTTAAAGCCATGATATACAACTATGATCTGGAATGATAAAATATGGGGAGGATGCAAACGTATAAAACTCAGCCACAAGTTCAAAAAAATAATTGTATTTTAATACCAAAACCATCCATACAGACCTACTAGAACGCTAAACCAAATTAGTTGTTACTATAATACAATCTCCATAAATTGTCTACTCTTTTTCACTGGCAGCATAAGCAGACGGGGGTACGTTATAAGCTGCTTTAAAATGTTTGGTAAAATACTTCCTGTTGTTATACCCTACTTTATAAGCAACTTCTGCTACTGTCAACTGGCTTTCTTTCAGGAATTGGGCTGCCCGTTGCAATCTTATATTACGGATAAACTCTACGGGGGTGGTACCAGTCAATGACACCAGTTTTTTATAAAGGTGCACCCGGCTTAGCCCAAGCTCCTTGCTAAACATTTCTACCGTAAATTCAGGATCGGAAATATTTTCCTCTACTACTTTAATTGCGTTTTGTATAAGCTTATCATCCAGGGATATGATCTCCATTTCGCTGGTTTGTACGCTGATCTTTTTTTGGTATATCTCCTGGAGTACTTTTCGTTGCTGTATGAGGTTTTTAATCCTCGACAGCAATATTTCAAAGTTAAACGGCTTGGTTATATAGTCATCAGCACCTAAGGTGAGGGTTTTGATTTGCTTATCCTCTGCGGAATCTGCTGTTAGTAATACTACAGGAATATGTGAAGTTCGGGCATCTTCTTTTAGTTTTTTACAAAGTTCAATGCCGTTGAGCTCTGGCATCATCAAATCGCTAACTATAAGGTCGGGCATGCATGAAAGTGTTTTTTGCCACCCTTCTTTACCATTCCTGGCTTCATTCACTTTGAAATGTACGCTCAGGTTATCTTTCAGATAGAAGCGGAAATCTTCATTATCTTCCACCAGCAGAATCAATGGAGTATCTTCATTATGATCGTGCTCCGGCTCATGGTACTCCATATCACTCACTAGTCCATTGTTATTGACCAGTTTTTCCTGAGAGATCTCTGCCTTTTTTCCTACTTCCTCTACAGGTATACGTACTGTAAAGCATGTACCCTTGCCTGGTTCACTTTCTACGGCAATAGTACCTCCATGGATCTTTACAAATTCACGGGTGATAGCCAGCCCTATACCACTTCCCTGGTTGATCACACTGCCCGGTACATCACTCCTGAAAAAACGCTCAAAAACCCTATCCTGCTGCTCTTTTGGGATACCAATACCAGTGTCGCTCACTTTAATTTCGACCAGCTTCATGTCTTTTTCCTGGTCATGGAAATTTACTTCTATATCAACACGACCGCTCTCCGGAGTGAACTTAAATGCATTTGACAGCAGGTTAAAAAGGATCTTCTCCAATTTATCCATATCAAACAACACGTGCAGTTCTCCCTCTTCACAGTGAAAATGAAGTGTTACATTCTTATTTTCAGACAAGTCTGAAAAAGAATGTACAGATTCTTCAATGAATTTAATAATATTCCCTTCTGAGGTATGAAGACCTATGGTATCTACTTCAAGTTTACGGAAGTCCAGCAACTGGTTAAGCAGATTCAGCAACCTGCGGGCATTCCGGTTTATCATCTGATATTGCATCTTCTGATACTGACTTTGTGCATTAGCCATGAGTTTTTCCAGGGGTGCAAGTATCAGGGACAGTGGCGTACGGAACTCATGACTCAAATTGGTAAAAAACCTGATTTTAAGAAGGTCCAACTCGTGCATTTGCTGCGCTTCCCTTCGAGCCTGTTCTATCCTAAACTTCACTCTCTCTCGCTGAAGAATCTCCCTCCTTACCACATAAAGTATAGCAAGTATAACTAACACATAAAGTGCATACGCCCAATTGGTTTTCCAGAAAGGAGGCAGTACAGCAATGTCTATGCTGGCCGCATCACGCTCATTCCAAGTTCCGTCACCGTCGGAACTAATGACTTTGAAGGTGTAACTGCCCGGGTCAAGGTTAGTATAAGTTGCCCTCCTGGTTTCATCAGCCATACGCCACTGGTGATCAAAACCCTCCAGTTTGTACTGATATTTGGTTTTTCCGGGATGTAGAAACCCAATAGCAGCAAACCCAATGGAAAACACATTTTCATCATACTTCAAAGTGATTTTATCTGTAAAGGGAAGTGCTTTGGTAAGAATTGGCCTACCCTCGTGTTGCTCTCCTACTCTTAGGCTTTTATTGAACAATTGAAAATCGGAAAACACAATCTTCGGATTCTCTTCATTAATTTTTAGTTCTTTGGGATTGAAAATATTAAATCCGTTGGCTCCGCCGAATATCAATTCTCCTTTGTGGGTTTTTAGCGCCGCATTTTCATTAAAAACTTTTCCCTGTAGCCCATCGCTTTCGTCATAATTAACAAAACGAGCCTGTGAAAGATCATTTGCCCCCTCTATAATAAGGTTAGAAATCCCATTTGGTGTGCTAAACCAGAGACTATTGTGATCTTCCTCAAGTATAGTCAGGATTGTATTGTGGGGAAGTCCATCTTCGGAAGTAAACATATTTAATAATGTCGCATCCTTATCATAAACGTAGAGGCCTTGCTGCGTACCTACCCACATACGCCCGAGGGTGTCTTTGTACAGACTGATTATTGTGTGTGCAGGCAAAAGATATGGACCATCTGGATCTTCACTAAGGCGCTTAATCTTGTTAGTAGCCAGATCTATAATATCTACTCCTCCACCACCTCCCACCCATAGGTTACCCTCACTATCTTCAGCCAAAGCCTGTATATATTGAATATGCAATGCGCTATCGGTTCCTGTTGTACTCAGCCCGTAATGTATGAATTTATCTGTCTCTCTATCATACCGATCCAGACCATTTGATAATGTTCCTACCCATAGCGTGCCTTTTGAATCTTCAAAAAGCTCCCAGATATTGTTATCCGCTATACTTGAGGCATTTTCAGGATCCGCTTGAAAGTGGTGAAATTGCTTACCGTCAAAACGTTCAAGGCCTCCCTGGTATGTGCCGATCCATAGCATATTGTACTTATCGATCAACATACTTACAATCACATCACTACTAAGGCTTTTAGGATCACCAGGTTTAGCGGTATATTGGGTAAATGTATTTTCTGCCCTATTAAAGTAAACCAACCCACCTCCATTGGTTCCTATCCAGATATTGTCCCTGTAATCTGCAACAAAACGATTTACATCGTCATAAGGCAGGCTTCCTGGAGCAAGGAGGCTATGCTTGAAATGAGGGAACCTTTTGATCTTCTTGTGGTAGTAATTCACTCCCTTTTTGTAAGTCCCAACCCAAATAATATCCTGATTGTCTTTATATAAACAGTAAATACTGTTATGTGAGAGGCTGTTTTCTATCTCAGGGTGGTGTAGCAAATAATTGATCGATTTTGAGTTTTTATCAACCACATTGATTCCTCCATGATCAGTACCTATCCATATTTTACCATCAGCATCCTCTACAATTCCTGTTACCAGGTCAGTATTTAGCTTTATAGGACTCGATTTTTTAGTGTAATTGATAAATTGTTTATTACTTGATTTGAAATGAAATGCCCCTTTCGCTACAAATGGCCGGTAAATCCACAGGTCATTGTCGCTGTCTGTAATCATCTCAAAATTCCCCGTTTGCCCTTCGAATTGATCCACCAGATATGAGTATTGCTCAATTACTTTATAGGATTCTCCATCAACCTTTTGAAGCAGACCATTATTATGAATAAACCAAATGTCACCATTCCCATCCTGCCGTATTGAAGCAACAGTGTTTGACCCAATAGTATACTCCTTGTCTTCACCAAAGTGCATCGAAGTATGATCCTGACTGTTGTAACGGGTAACGCCCTGCCCTAAACTGATGAACCAGTAGATGTCATCATCAGTTTTGACAATACTTGTTATTGAAGCATCAATAAGGTTGTATTTTCTGGCATAACCGGAGATGTCATGCTCAAAGATTTCCAGTCTTGGATTGTAAATATTAAACCCTTGGGGAGTATTGATCCAAATATTACCGTCAGGGCCTTCATAAATATCTAATATAATAGTTGAATTGATTGATGTACTATCTCGGGGATCATTAATGAAATTTTGTATGGTATAGCCATTAAAAAGATTAAGCCCCGAGGAAGTTCCTATCCATATATAGCCCCGGCTGTCTTTGAGGATGCAATCAACCTGTCCGTGAGAAAGGCCATCATTTACATCAAGGTGTTCAAATTTATAAGGTACGGGCATTCGCAATTGTGCCACTGACTGTACAACCTGCAGGCTAAACACCAATGCCCATAAAACAAGTATGCTTATCTTCATCCTTACATTTGGGTTATTAAAAATTTCACATCTCAAGCCGGTAAAATTTGTGAGACCTGCTTCCCTTTTAAAGAGAGGGCATATCACCCGTTGATCCCAATAATTTACCCAATAAAAATCATTTGAACCTTACATAAATATACAACATGTTTGAGACACAAATAAATCTCCATGGCTTGACTTCGAGAGTTAAGCAGTATGACCGATATGGCCTATCACAAATCCTTTCAGCTTTACAATTATTCTGTCAATCACGCATAAGTCCAACTGACAGATATAGTGAACCGGCCCTGATAACCATGTCATCAGGTCAGTTACTGCCCTCTACCCCGGCCTTTAGTGAATTGAAGCTTCTTCAGACCAGCTACCGTGCCTACTTAGCCGGTATTGTACTATGGGGAAATACAAATAAAGGGTTGCGCCGGTCACCAAATATTAATGGTCGACCGTCTAAGTTATATTTTTTTCAATAAGTGTGTTGTCAACCAGGTACTCAAACTCTTTAAAATGTCGTTTGAGCCAGAAAGCAACTGACTTAACTTATTTTCAACATGTTTTCCTGTATCTTTTTCACAAGCTTTTTCCTTTGAAGATCCCGGCGAACACCCTAAAGAAAGCGTGCTTACAAGAGCAACACAGGAGAGAAACTGTAAACTTAGGTGAGTAGGTTGATTCATTACGTAAGGGTTTATAACTGCGCAATTTATCAAAATCCGATTAATATCCAATTGTTGCTGGTTGCTGGTT
>NZ_SMLW01000593.1:8963-24098 GCF_009711405.1 Fulvivirga kasyanovii
ATTATTGCTGATCGCCTTTTGCGATCACCAATTACCATTCACTGTTTCACCGGTCAACTTCTTCAGTCACCTATCTTCTGACTTCAAACCCAGGCCGAATACCGATTACTGGTCGCCATCCCGCCTGGTCATCAAGCACATCACCTACTCTTCTTCCCCTTCTTCTCAGCCCTTTCAACTCCTGTCAATTCTTCCTGCTCAATGATGGCGGTTATGATAGAGGTTTGACCGTTGTCCATACGGGTCCACATGGGTACTATTCTGCCCTCATGGGCCGCTATGTTGGAGTAGTCGCCGAAGAAATATTCTGCATCTGGCGTAAAAGGTGTTTCGCTGATCTTTCTATTGACGAAGGAATTACCTCCGTCTGTAGAGTAGGCCAGGTAAACATCGGTTTGAAGGTCGTCATAATTCCGTCGGTCATAGTATACGATGTAAATAAAGCCGCTGGTCTCGTCCATAGTCATCCACGACAGAAACTGGTGCTTGCCCGGGGCATCATCATTCACACGAACAGGCACTGACCATGTATCGCCATGATTGGCTGATTTCATGAACCATATGTCTGTATCATCTTCACCATTACGCTGGTCAGACCAGTTGAGATATAAAGAGCCTCTATACTGGCTGTTACTGTTGTCGCATATAAGTACAGGCATACCATTGGTCCTGTTAAGCCCTGGTATGTTCAATGTCCATCCCCCAGGCTGTTCCACCACTACTATGTCATTCCTTAGCCACGTTTTGCCCTTATCCAGCGACCTATCGAGGTATATCTTTTCTCCATATGACCATGCTACATAAAGTTGCCCTAAAGGCCCAACAGCAGGCACAGCTCCCTCCACAGTATTATCATCGTCTATACAGTCACCGGAAACCTGGTTTATCTGTACCGGGTCAGACCACTTTTTGCCTCCATTGCTCTCTGACAACAGAATGTTGCTATAGCATGTGGAGTCTTTAGACCCATAGTCATCGAACTGCGTCCAGCTTGCGTAAATACTTCCTGAATTGGGATCGGCCACTGCCCATTCCTTATCCTGATCCTTAGGATGGTTATAACCGATAGAAGCTCCATCAGACCAGCTCTCTCCCTGATCTGATGATTTCTGGCACACGATCCTGTCCAGTATTTCTTCGCTTTTCCAGTTTTTGCCGGTCGGATCCGACAAGTGGAAGTAGTAAAAGTCCCCCTTCCTGTCTGATATTACGACCGGATCGCCCCACACACCCATAGAGGAGGTGAGCCTGCTTTTGGACCAGGTTTTTCCACCATCTTTGGTCACATACACTTTATCCAAAATGGCTGAACCTACTATATTGTCACGGTCTTTATATGAAATAGCCACACTTGGCTCAGCAGGGGCACGGGTGATGGAGTCCTGCCTGTCCAGAACGATGTTTTTAAACTGGCCGAAAGTATAGGTTTGTGCAAAAATTGTGATCAGGGATAAGCAGAAAATATATCGCATAGTTGATAAATTAGTTAAACAAATATACAATTGCCTTTAAACTGTGCAACAGGCTGGCTTGTTGTTAATTTAATTATTAATTCCGACAACCAAATCATATGGGACACGACCACGGACATCATGGCCACCATCACCATCACGGAACAAAGAACCTCAAGGTAGCTTTTTTCCTTAACCTGGGTTTTACCATTATTGAAATCATCGGTGGCTTGCTCACCAATAGTGTGGCCATTCTCTCCGACGCATTACATGATCTCGGCGACAGCCTTAGCCTGGGCCTTTCATGGTACTTTCAAAAGCTTTCAGGCAAAGGACGTGATAAAACCTTTTCATACGGATATAGCAGGTTTTCATTGTTAGGTGCAGTTATTAACTCGGTGGTATTGCTTACTGGCTCGGGCATCATTATTTATGAGGCTATCCCACGTCTTTTTAACCCTGAACAACCAGATGCCCAGGGCATGATGTATCTGGCCATACTGGGTATAGTAGTCAATGGAGCTGCAGTACTCAGGCTTCGGAAAGGGTCATCATTAAACGAAGAAGTGGTATCCCTCCACTTGCTTGAGGATGTGCTGGGCTGGGTAGCTGTTTTGATAGGCTCTATTGTTATGAGGTTTTATGATGTACCTATTCTTGATCCGATCTTATCTTTACTAATAGCCTGCTACATCCTTTACAATGTGTTTGGCAATATTAAGAAGAGTTTCAGGATCATACTGCAGGGTACGCCCCAAGGTGTGGAAATAGATAAAATTATGGCTGAGATCAATAAAAACCCGGAGATCAGAAGTGTGCATGACTGCCACCTATGGTCAATGGATGGTGAATATTATGTTTTCAGTGCCCATTTGGTAGTTGCCCAGGAAAAGGGCATGGCGGAACTGGCTGGGATAAAAGAGCAAATAAGGGATCTGCTAAAGTCATTTTCCATTGAGCACGCGACCATTGAATTTGAAACCGAAAATGAATCGTGCGAGCTTGAACACTGCTAACCTTAAAAAATAGAGGTTCCTGTTTTGGTAGTAAAAAGTTCCAGAGCCTTCATGCCCGCCAGGGAATTCCCCTTTTTATTCAACCCCGGACTCCAGGTCACTATACTATATTCATCCGGGAGTATGGCTGCTATGCCTCCTCCTACTCCACTTTTACCAGGTAAGCCTACCCGGAACGCAAACTCACCGGCCTCATCATAAAACCCGCAGGTCTGCATAATAGCTGTTATCCTTTTGAACTGGCTTTCTGTAATGTATTTTTTGGTGTCTATCACACCCCGGCCATGGTTGGCAAATACCCGAAAGGCTTTGGCCAGTTCACTACAGGTCATTTCAATGGAGCAAAACTCAAAGTACAGGTCAAGCACGTCCTCCACATCATTCTCAATGTTTCCGAATGACTTCATCAGGTTGACCATGGCAGCATTTTTAAAGCCGTGCTGCTTTTCAGAAGCGGCCACTTTCATGTTGCAGAAAATTTCCGAATGCCCTACCAGGTCACGTACATACTCCAAAAACTCAGTACGCGGATCTTCAAAAGAAGATATCATCATATCAGTGATCACCAGGGCACCTGAATTGATAAAGGGGTTACGAGGGATACCACACTCATGTTCCAACTGCACCAGTGAGTTAAACGGGTCACCTGAAGGCTCCACATCTACCCGCTCATACACTTTCTCACCCAGGTGTGAAATGGTGAGGGCCAGCATAAAAACTTTTGAGATACTCTGTATTGAAAACTTTTCATGCACATCGCCAACCGAATAAGCATTGTCCTCAAGGGTAAGTAGGTGAATACCAAATTTACTGGCGTCAACATTGGCTAATTCCGGAATATAATCAGCCACCTTACCTTTATCAAGCAAGGGCAGTACTTCCTGGTGTATCTCTTCCAGTATCTTTTGGTAGTCCATAGATTGTGATGTTAGTTTTGAGCCACTTAAAGGCTGCTTCAAAAGTAGGAAAATATAAGAAGTGAACAACGTAAAAGCCCCTTCCTTGTACAAAAGAAGGGGCCAGGCATATAACTAAATAAGAACTATGCTTTGTAATAAGGAGGCTGTTACTTTTTATAAATATCCACCGGAACATTCATAGACTGATCTTCACCAACTTCTACCACTGATGAACCATAAACGGTAATTTCAGCTTTCTGAAAATCAGATTCATTCGCTTTATAAATATTATCGACATACTTCTGCGGGTTTCTGTCAATATATGGGAACCATGTGCTATGGATCTGGATCATTACTTTATGCCCTTTTTTGAAAGTATGCAGAATGTCCTGCAACGGAAAGTTTACCTCTTCTAACTCACCTGGCTTAAACGGCTCAGGCTCGGAAAAACTATTCCTGAACCTTCCTCTGAACACCTCATGCCTCACCAATTGCTGATACCCGGGCATTACTACATGTTCAGGAGTTATTTTGCTTGGCTTTGCATCATCAGGATAAACGTCTATCAGCTTAACCACAAAGTCTGCATCTGTTGAGGAAAGGGCCACTTTAAGTCTGGCCACAATTTCTCCAGCCAGTGTCAAATCTTCCTGAAGCACATCACTTTCAAAGGTCAATACATCTGGTCTTCGGGAGGCATGCCTCTGATCATCAGTCATAAACCTGCGGGGTGTAAATGTTACAGACTCCGTTTCAGAAGTGTAAGGTACCGGGTTGGCCGGATCACTAATATATTTGAAAGTCGCTTCTTCATCCGTTTGTCCATTGATCAATAGCTTGCCATTTTTCGCAAAACGCAACTTCACCGGCGGTATGTCCTTAGGAGGCCATGCAGCAAATTCCTTCCAGGTTTTCAGCCCGGTATCAAACATATAAGCTTCGGGTAAGTCAAGCTGGCCCTCTCCTTTCAGGTGGTGGTTAAAAAACGGCCTTTCAATATTCTTCTGGTAAAAAGTGGAAACACTATCTCCAAAGTAAATATGGTTCACCGCCTGATAACCTTTTTCCCTTGCCCAGTCACCATGGCTCCACGGCCCCATCACTATACTGTTTTTAGCTTTAGGATTGTTTTCCTCTACGGTTTTGTAAATATTCAGTGGCCCGTAAAGGTCTTCTGCATCGTACCAGCCACCTACAGTCATTACAGCATGGTCAATACCGTTCAGGTGTGGCAATATATTTCTCTTTTGCCAGAACTCATCGTAGTTTGGGTGCTCCACGGTCTGCTCCCAAAAGAAATCATCGGGATAATATTTTTTCACATTTTTCAACGGACCAAGGTTCATATGAAAATCATATCCGTCAGCAGTATTACCGGAAGCCTGTAGCTTTGTCCACTTGTCCATATACCAGCTTTCTGTTGTAGGCTCGGTCTGATGGCCGAAAACGGGATAGGCAAACAGGTAACTTTGCAGGAATGCTCCCATATGGTGAAAATCATCAAAGAAGAAATCGGCAATCGGTGCCTGCGGAGATGATGCCACCAGGGCCGGATGCGCCTCGGGAAGGGCGGCTGCCGTATAATGGCCGGGATATGAAATTCCCCATTGCCCTACTTTACCATTATTGTTCTTGATATTCTTTAACAGCCACTCAATCGTATCGAACGTATCTGAACTCTCGTCAATATCATTCTTATTCTTCGGGTTGTTACCTTTTACGAATGGCCTCATATTGTCATAGTCTCCTTCTGACATCCACCTGCCGCGCACATCCTGGTATACGAAAATATATTTATCCCTCATCAGGTAAGGCGAAGGCCCCAGGCTCTTTTTGTACTTATCTTCCCCATAAGGAGCCACGCTGTAAGGTGTACGCTGCATCAGAAAAGGGTATTTCTTAGACTTATCTTTTGGGGTGTATACCGCAGTAAACAGCTTGGTGCCGTCCCTCATTGGGATCAGGTATTCATGTTTGTCATAATTGTTCCTCACGAAAAGTGAGTCCTGATCCTGGGCTTTCAGATCAACATTAAAAGTAGCAAGCCCCAGGAAAAGGACTGCTACCAAAATTCTTATGGTCATATCAGTTTTCAATTTATTATAATTGGTTTTAAATCCTGGCTATACGAACGACCTACTTCTGCAAAGGTTCATATTCTTTAAAAGGAGAAAGGTCAAGCTTTTCCATTTCTTCACGGTAGGCTTTCCACTCTGTTTCAAAAAACTCGTCAACCTCCTTCAAAGCTGCTTCCAGTTTAGCCTCCGCCTGCTCCACCAATCTTTTTTCAGTATCACCGGGTGCAGATAATGACGACTGGATGTAGTAATCGGCGATACCAAGACGATCACCAATATTCGGGGCCGGAGACCTGATTATTCCTTGCTTCTTGCTGTTATCCTCCCCAACAAACGGAACCATCAGGGCTTCAATGGAATCTTTAACTGCATTACTTCTCTCAATAGATGCTTTAAAGGCCTCTTTATCCTTCTCATTCATTTTCTTGATAAAGTTGTCTACAATTTCTTTGGACTCAGCGAGCCTTGCCGTTGCCAGGCCTGCCAGTTCCCTGTCTTTTTCCGTTTGCTTCAGCAAAGTCCTTTGTGCCTTAAGCACCTCTGCCGGCATCTCAACTCTGGGGTCGAACCTCACATGGATAGAGGCTGAATCCGACACATCGCCGAAAGTCATTTTTAGCTTATATGTACCAGGTAATACACTCACTCCTCCCGGTTCAGATTTATTCTTTCCGGGTTTAGCCCTGCTCGGGCCATTCACACCCTTTTCATCAAGCCCCCAATACATCCTCTGAATGCCATTTTCTTCCGGGGTTTTCTGCTTCAAAGTCCTGATCAATTCACCTTTTTGATTGAATATCTCCAGGGTCAGGGAATCGTAAGCCACTTTAGTTGAGTCCTCCGGTGCTTTTTCATTTACCACTTCCGTCTTCTTCTTACCCTTTTTTTTGCCCACAGGCTCCTCTTTTGCCTTCTCCTCCTTCTTTTCAGGCTTATTGACCAGATAGGTTATCATGGCACCTGATTTTCTATTCTCACCACTGTAAATGGCATCAGCGGCAAATCTCGTCCCTGAGGGTTGCTGGTTGAGTGTCAGGTAAGCATCGGGTGCCTTAAACAGGTCAAGTGGCTTATCCAATACCTGCTGACCTTCGCTGGCAATAGCCCTCAACGGCCGGATATCATCGAGTACATAAGCAGCCCTTCCGTAAGTACCGATCACGAGGTCATGCTCCCTGGGGTGAATAACCAGGTCCATAGTGGGCACCTTAGGATAGCCATTGGTCCACTGGGTCCAGTTTTTACCGGCATCAATACTTACATAAAGCCCACCCTCAGAGCCAAGGAACATCAACCTGGGCTCAACAGGGTCTTGCACAAATGACAAAGTATAGTTCCATACCTGGCTTTCGTTCACCATGCTCTGCCACGTATTTCCATAGTCTGTGGTATGGAACAGGTATGGCTTGTAATCAGAATTTCTGTAGTTATTGACCACCACAAACGCCTCCCCTGCATTGTAAGTTGACGGCTTAACCTGGGCCACCCAGCCGGCTTTAGGCATGCCGGTGATTTTCGGGGTAACATTCGTCCATGACTTACCGCCGTCCCTGGTAAGCTGCACAAGCCCGTCATCTGTACCTACCCACATCACGCCTTGCTGTAGCGGACTGGGCGAAATTGCCAGAATAGTAGTGTTATTCTCTGCTCCGGTTGCGTCCATGGTAAGACCGCCGCTCTCATCCTGCTTCTGTTTTTCAGGATCATTGGTGGTCAGGTCAGGAGAGATGATCTCCCATGTACTGCCTTTGTCAGTGCTTTTATGCACAAACTGGCTACCAAAATATATGGTGGAGTTATCAAACGGGTCCTGGGCAATGGCCGCATTCCAGTTAAATCGTAGCCTCATATCAGGGTCAGGGTGTGTAGGCTGAATAAACCTTTGATGTCCTGTTTCCCTGTCATAGCGAACTACGAAACCTTGCTGGGCCATAGAATAACCATATCGTGAGTTATCCGGATCAGGAACAACATCAAAGCCATCACCAAAAGAGATCTCCTGCCAATAGGAGTTCCTTATGCCCTGAGATTTCCATACATAAGCAGGCCCGGCCCATGAACCGTTGTCCTGCATGCCTCCATACACATTGTAAGGATACTCCATGTCCACATTAATATGATAAAACTGGGCTATAGGAAGGTTCTCAACAAACCTCCAGGTCTGTCCGCGGTCATGGGTTATGTTAAGCCCACCATCATTGCCATCGATCATAAAGCTGGGATCGTTAGGGTTGATCCACCAGGCATGGTGATCAGGGTGAACGCCACGGCTGGTGCCATAGGCAGGCATAAGCTGGGTAAACGACTTGCCACCGTCTTCACTTACATTTACATAGGTGAATATGGTATACAGCCTGTTTTCGTTTTGAGGATCAACGTAAATCTCTGAGTAGTAAAAAGGCCTGTTGCCTATTTCATTGGTATCATCGTTGATCTTTTTCCATTTGTAGCCGCCATCATCTGACCTGTACAGGGCATTCTTCTTAGACTCTACAAGGGCGTAAACACGCTTGGGGTTACTCCTGGATACAGCCACACCAATCCTGCCCAGATCACCTTCCGGCAGCCCGTCTTCATCGGTAAGTTTTTTCCAGTTTTTGCCGCCGTCAACGGTCACATATAAACCTGAGCCCGGGCCTCCAGAGTGGAAAGTCCAGGGCTTGCGCCTATGCTCCCACATGGCAGCAAAAAGTTTATTAGGGTTTGTCGGGTCCATCACCAGGTCGGCGGCCCCTGTTTTTTCATTCACATAAAGCACCTTTTCCCAGGTTTGCCCACCATCAGTTGTTTTATACACGCCTCGTTCAGGATGCTCCCCCCAGGGTGAACCGATAGCTCCTGCATAAACCACATCCGGGTTATCAGGGTGAATTACGATACGGTGAATGTGTCGTGTTTGCTCCAGTCCCATCAGGTTCCATGTTTTACCTCCATCAAGCGACTTGTAAATACCAAATCCACCGTTAAGGCTGTTCCTGGGGTTTCCTTCTCCGGTTCCGGCCCATACCACATCGGGGTTATCCTGCTGTATGGCTACTGCTCCGATAGACATCGACTTAACCTCGTCAAAAACAGGCTTCCAGTCTACTCCCCCGCTCTCCGACTTCCACAGTCCTCCTGATGCTGTACCTGCATAAATAATATCAGGCTGATCATGAACGGCATCAATGGCCGTAACCCTGCCGCTCATACCGGCGGGGCCTATGCTTCGGGGTTTCATTTCATTAAGCTTATCCATATCCAGCTTTTGAGCAAAACCCTGAATTGCAAAAAATAATATTGCTGCGGCCATGAAAAGATGGCCTCGAAATGATTTTAACATGTTAATATGAGTTTAGATCTTTAATTAAAGATGCTGAGATGACCAAAGTAATACAAGCTTTACAACGGCGAAGTCCGTAGCTATTTTATAAAAGGTTAAATTGCCCAGCTACGCGGTATCACAGTACGCTCAGGTGTGTTCTATGAAAGGAATTCTACCTCCTTGAAACTGAACTGTTTCAGACCTTTGTAAGTCTCTATCTCAAGCAGGCCGTGCTCGGTTACACCGGTTATCCTCCCTTGAAACACTTCCTTGTCCTTATACAGATGGTCTTCACCGAAACGGTACATATTGTTAAGATATTCCTGCCTCAGGTTATCCACCTCTCCTCTTTTTAATTGCAGGTATCTCCTTTCAAGGTGTTCACATAGTGTACTCAGAGCTGTCTCCAGATCATAAATTTCGCCTGTAATTTGAGAAAGGGAAACAGCTCTCTGCTCAGAAAACTGCTGTTGATTAATATTCACCCCTATACCTATAATAGCATATTCAATCCTGTTGTTTTTCAGTACGTTCTGGATGAGTATGCCGCAGATCTTTTGCTCCTTATAATAGATGTCATTGGGCCACTTCACCTCAAAGCCACTTTTTATACTATTCAAATAATCGACAATTCCCAGGGAGATGATGATGTTGAGGTTGAACTGTTGAACTATTGATAAGAAATTTGGCTTTAGTATTAAAGTAAATGTAAGGTTCTTGTCAGGTTCTGTCAGCCATGCATTGCCTCGTTGTCCCTTCCCGGCTGTTTGGTTGCCTGTGATAACAATTGTTCCCTCAATAACCGGATGTTTTTCAAGCAGATGCGCGGCTTCATCATTAGTAGAGTGACAAGTTGGCAGAAAATTGATCTTTTTGCCCAGAAATAATGTTTTGGCAGGAATTTTATACAAGTATTTTTGTTAGTTTTGTTTAGTATATTTCAAAGATAATTAATGAATGTAAATAAAGATTTAGCTCCTTCCGAAAAATTGAGTCACGCAGTGGTGAGAGGTATGCAGGAGAAAAAAGCTTCCAATATTGTAATAATGGATTTGAGAGAGGTTAAAAATGCAATCGCAGACTTCTTTGTGGTTTGTTCAGGTAACTCTGACACCCAGTTGGATGCCATTGCAGATTCCGTAGATGAAGTCGTTTCCAAAGAACTTCATCAGGACCCATGGCACCAGGAGGGCAAAAATAATAAAGAATGGATGTTGCTGGATTATGTAGATGTAGTAGCCCATATCTTCAAAAAGGACAAACGTGAGTTTTATGCCCTTGAGAACCTTTGGGGCGATGCCAAAATCGAAACCATTGACGACGGAGCCTGAAGAGAAACTTAAATAGATATATAACGTTACACAGTTGATGTTGAGCAATTTTTTTTAAACAGATATGCCAGATAAGAAGAAAAATATTATTCCTAATAAACCTCAAAAACCAAATTATCAGGTATGGGTCATCGTGATCCTGATAGCCGTGATATTTGGTATAATGATATTCAACCAGTCGAGCACGCTGGTACCTATTACTATGAATAGGTTTGAGAATATGATGATGAGCAATGATGTGCAGAGGGTAGTGCTCATAAGAAATCAGAAATACGTAGAAGTTACCTTAAAGCCAGAGGCTCTGGAAAACGCCAAGTACAGAAGTGAGCTGGAAACAAGCAGCCCATTCGGGGTAAGCTCAGGGCCTCACTATAAATTAAACATAGGCTCTGTTGACAGCTTTATTACGCAATACCAGGAGCTCAACGAGAAGCTTCCTTCCGACCAGCAGGTAGATTATGAGGTAGACGACAAATCAGATATCACCAACTATATTTTCCAGTGGGGATTTTTCATATTCATCCTTTTCGGATTCTGGTTCCTGATGCGAAGAATGACCGGTGGCGGTGGCCCCGGCGGGCAGATATTCAATATCGGTAAGTCAAGAGCTGCGTTATTTGATGCAGAAAACAAAGTAAAAATCACTTTTGACAATGTGGCAGGCCTTGATGAAGCCAAAGAAGAAGTAAGGGAGATTGTTGAATTCCTAAAAACCCCTAGCAAATTCACTAAACTAGGAGGTAAAATCCCTAAAGGAGCACTCCTCGTAGGCCCTCCGGGAACCGGTAAAACCTTGCTGGCAAAAGCAGTTGCCGGGGAAGCTGCCGTACCATTCTTCACACTTTCAGGCTCTGACTTCGTGGAGATGTTCGTGGGTGTTGGTGCAGCCAGGGTAAGGGACCTGTTCAAGCAAGCTAAAGAAAAAGCCCCCTGTATAGTATTTATTGATGAGATCGACGCTATCGGCCGGTCAAGAGGTAAAGGGCAGATGCCTGGCTCCAACGATGAAAGGGAAAACACACTGAACTCACTTCTGGTAGAAATGGATGGTTTCTCTACCGATAGCGGTGTAATTATACTTGCAGCGACCAACCGCCCTGATGTACTGGATTCAGCATTAATGAGACCAGGAAGGTTTGACCGGCAGATCAGTATTGACAAGCCGGATATTGTAGGCCGTGAAGCGATATTCAAAGTACACCTTAAGCCATTAAAGCTTGGTAAGAACGTAGACCCTAAAAAGCTGGCAGCCCAGACTCCTGGTTTTGCAGGTGCAGAGATCGCCAACGTTTGTAACGAAGCGGCCCTGATCGCTGCCCGTAAGGATAAGCCTGCTGTAGAAATGCAGGACTTCCACGATGCTATCGACAGGGTAATCGGCGGACTTGAAAAGAAAAACAAGATTATATCTCCTGAAGAGAAGAAAATTGTGGCCTACCATGAGGCAGGACACGCCGTAGCAGGATGGTTCCTGGAGCATGCTGATCCTTTAGTGAAGGTAAGTATTGTACCGAGAGGTGTTGCCGCATTAGGTTACGCCCAGTACTTGCCCAAAGAGCAGTTCCTTTACCAGACAGAACAATTAATCGATGCCATGTGTATGGCACTGGGCGGCAGGGCCGCAGAAGAGATCATCTTTGACAAAATATCTACAGGAGCACTTAGTGACCTTGAAAGGGTAACTAAAATGGCTTACAGCATAGTATCTGTTTATGGTATGAATGACAAAGTAGGTCACGTATCTTTCTACGACTCCAAGCAGTCTGACTATAATTTCACCAAGCCTTACTCTGAAGCTACGGCAGAAACTATAGACCAGGAAGCTCGAAAAGTTATTGAAGATGCATTCCAGCGAACAAAAGACTTGCTGCTACACAGAAAGAAAGAACTGGAAATAGTAGCCAAAGAGCTGTTGGAAAAAGAGATCATCTTCCAGTCTGATCTGGAAAGGCTGATCGGTAAGCGACCATTCTCGCACCCGACAAATTATGAAGCTTTTACTAACGGACAAGATAAAAAAGAAGAGGAAGAAGGCCACAAGCCTTCGGGCATGGGAGGCTCCTCAGCACCTGAGGAATCTACAAAACCTCTTGACGTAGACTCTACGAAAAAGGATATATAAAGATAAACCATGTTTGAAAAGAGGCTGTTTTGAAGGTCAAAATCATTTTATGATTGGCTTTTGAAGCAACCTCTTTTTATTTTAGCGTTCTTACAAACTGATATGCCGCACACCATAGATACCCTGAGTGGAAAGAAAATATATTTTGCCTCTGATTTCCATCTGGGAGTACCCACTAAAAGCAAAAGCCTGGAAAGGGAAAAAAAGATTGTGAGATGGCTTGACCAGATCAAGGCCGACGCTCACTCTATATACCTGCTCGGCGACATCTTTGACTTTTGGTTTGAGTACAAGCATGCCATTCCCAAAGGCTTTATCAGGCTGCAGGGCAAACTCGCGGAATTAACGGATGCAGGCATACCGGTTATCTTCTTTACGGGGAACCACGATATGTGGATGTTTAATTACTTTACCGAAGAATTAAATATCCCTATCTACCGCAAGCCTCTCCAACTTGTAGTAGGAAAGCATAAGCTACTGATCGGGCACGGAGACGGCCTTGGCCCCGGTGACCACACCTATAAAGTATTGAAGAAGGTATTTAGCAGTAAACTATGTCAGTGGCTTTTTGCAAGGATACACCCCAACACGGGTATCGGCATAGCCAACTTCTGGTCCAGGAAAAGCCGCATCAGCAATAGTGGAGAGGATGATCGTTTCATGGGCGACAAGGAGTTTCTCTGGCAATACTGCAAGGAGGTGGAACAAAAAGAGCACCACGACTATTATATTTTTGGCCACAGGCACCTGCCCCTCGATTTGGAAGTAGGTGAGCATAGCCGTTACTTTAACCTGGGAGAATGGGTCAACTTCCAGACCTATGGCACTTATGATGGTGAAAAATTTGAGATTCATACTTTTGAGGAAGACAGCCGCCAGTAAGCTGTTTTTATTCATAGCCTGCCTTCTATGCTGTACATGGAGCTATGGGCAGGCATTGATACCTATTGACTCTACAAGTATTAACACTCCTGTAAGCGCCTCCATTGACCGGTTAAACCACATCTATATAGCGGATAAAAAGGGCAACCTGAACCAATACAGGAACACCAGCCTTATACAAACCTTCTCACCACAGCAAATGGGAAACATTACCCTGGTAGAAGCCTGGAACCCACTCAAGATCTTTGTTTTTTATGCAGACTTTCAGGAATATGTATTTCTAGACAGGTTCCTTTCTGCCTCTCAAAGGTTCCCGGCCCCGGAGCTCTCCCGCTACAGTGGCATGATGACCATGAGCTATGATAACAATCTATGGATAGTCGATTATATCAACTTCGGCCTGAGAAAATATAACATCAACTTCGGTGACTATACCATCAATACACCCTTTGACCTGATCCTTGACCCTGATAAATACGAAATAACTTTTATCCGTGAGTACCAAAACCTGGTCTTCATCAGCGACAAAAACAGCGGCATACTGGTATTTGACAATCTGGGCAACTATCTCAAAAAAATACCGGCCAAAGGAGTAAATCATTTTAGCTTTAAGGGCGACGACCTGTACTACATTTCAGATAGTACACTGATAAAAGTGAACATCTATTCTGACAAAAAATCTTTCCTTCCCCTACCCGGGAAAGCGTTATTTGCCTTTTTATACGATGAAAATAAGCTGGCGCTGATCTCGGAAAGTGCATTAACCAGCTATCTGATTAAAGAAAAGTAAAAAATACCCCTGTTTGGGGGATTCGCAGTACCCATTTATTTATGATATTGCTTTCAAGTTCTGATTGATTCAAAAAAACTTCCCTTTTTGCTCCGCAAAGTACGAGGGAAGTTTTTTGTTTATGCTGCTATCTACATTTGGGTAATTGGAAAGTAAATCTGCCGAAAAGGAGGATCAAGCGGAATTTCTGGGGGAGAGCCTAAATTTTTCACCTCTTTGCTGACAGACAGTTGTTAATCAGCAGTAGGCAAACTCGTATAATGATAACAATAAGCACGGTTTACTGATTTTTAGTGGCAAGTTTTACATTACTTGCTTACTTTTCAGTCCATATACTCCACAGGTTTTACCTTTGCCCCGAAAAGGACTACTATAACTAATGCCGTATCGTAAATTCATTTTCTGTTGCCAAACATTTTTTATAAATATTGGTTGGTGTTTTACAGCATAGCCATCAAGTTAAGATCAAAGAGTACATGGCAAGCCCCTGTAAGGGTCAAATCTTAATAGCATCAGGTTACTATGCTAAAGTTTGGGCGGCTGTTAGCGCATTCTTAAGGTTTCCAGCCAGGCTATTCATGTTAAAATACCGCAGGGATGCAGGAGATGACGGCTAGTGCTGACAGAAGTTAAATCCATTAGTTATGAAGATAAGAGAAGGTATAGAAATCGAAACACACTACTTTGAAAATAGTGGAAACATCCCTAACAGCAAATACCCGGTGATGATCTATCACCAGGCATTTTCAGATACGGAACCGCAGGCAGCGGACTGGCTGAAGCAAAGGTTTGCTTCGAACAACTGGACAAATTCATGGAGATGGGGCGTATATGATTTCCATCACTATCATAGCAACACCCATGAGGTTTTAGGTGTGTTCAGTGGCTGGGCATTGTTGCACTTAGGCGGCCCTAACGGAAAACAGATAAGAGTTAAGAAAGGAAATGTTATAGTTATACCTGCAGGTGTTGCTCATAAGTGCCCTGAGGCTGGAGACAGTTTTGAAGTAGTCGGCGCCTATCCTGACGGCATTCAACCTGACATGAACAAAGGCGAGGACGGCGAACGACCGAAAACTGATAAAAACATAGCCACCGTACCTTTTCCTGACAAGGACCCATTGAACGGTGAAAACGCAGGTATAATCAGCCTCTGGAATACTTCTGCCTAGTCCCATCTGGTCTTCGGTTTAAGCGCAGCGATCCTAAGACCTAAAATGAATAGGGCGTCCGCCCGGGCCAATTCTTTAAATGCTATCTTT
>NZ_SMLW01000312.1 GCF_009711405.1 Fulvivirga kasyanovii
TACCGAATTAAACAAACAATATAAATAAATTAGGATGAAGTTCGAATATAGAAAATTAAGCATTGTTCTGATTGCTATATATTCAGCATGTATGATTTTCACCGCTTATGAGCTATTCCAATTGCCTGATGATCTGGTCTATGGCAGTCAGGTATTAAGTGCAGGGGACCTGAAAGCTGCGGGCCCTGTCTTTGTTAAATTATATGTGGTGGTAGGGATAACAATGATTGTGGGCATGGGCGCCCTTGTAATTTCCCTGAACAAGCGAAGCTCCGAAGTCATTTATGTGGAAAAGAAGAAATCGACCCGCACCCAGGACGGTCAGGGAGATGGCGAAGATGACGAAAACAGCCACACACTTGATATAAGTGTCATAAAAGACATAGTTTCCAAAGAATCTGATGAGTCCCGGCTTGCAAAATCTATATTAACATACATTTGCAAGCATCTGGACGCAGGCATTGGAGCCTTTTATACTACAGCCCAGGAAGGTGATAAGCGCATGGTTGAAATGAAGGCATCATATGCCCTTATACTCGGAGAATCTGAAACTATCAGATTTGAATACGGAGAAGGGCTTGTAGGACAAGCTGCCCTGGAGGAAAAGACACTTATTATTGATGATATTCCTGAAGGTTATATAAAGATAGTTTCCGGCCTGGGGAGTGCAACCCCTACTCACTTGCTGGTAGTGCCCATAAAAAATGGGGACAAACTATATGGTGTAGTGGAAATTGCATCCTTTACCGATCTGGGTAAAACTGACGCGGAAATGGTTGGAGCTGCTTTTAAGCAAATGACACAAAAGCTATTTGGAACATCCAAAACCGTAAAAAATTCTGAAACTGCTGAAAAGGAAGATTCAAAAGATAGCGAAGCTGAGGATAAATCAGGGAAGTCTACCAAGAAAGAAAAATAAAGAGGCTTAAAAACATATTGAAAATTTATGTTCAAAAAATTAACGATCAGTACCAAGATAACGGCACTAGTGGCCACAGTCGTAATTCTGGCTGTTGCTGCTATTAGCATATTATCGTACAAGCTTACTACAGACACCATTGTAGCCAGGTATGAAAAGAGCTTAAGTGTAATAGCCGAGAACCGTGCAGACAAGATCGGTGCTTATTATGACCATGTCATTGCAAACCTGAACCTTCTGAAGGAAACAAAGACGATTAAGGAAGGAGCCTCACCTTCTTTAAATGCCGTCCCTGAGCCTTCGTTTGAAGAAGACACAACTGCCGGTGGTTTCGGCTTTGAAGAGGAGCCTGCCGACTTTGGCATGGATATGTCAGGCGGTTTTGACATGGGTGGGACAATGGAGCCTGAGCCAAAAGTCAATTACGATGTTAATGGCTTTTTAAATGAAGTAAAACAAAGCTATGGCTACGAAAATGTCTACATAACTGCATCCAATGGTGTAATAACCTATTCTACAAATCCAAAACTGGGTAAGGACTCTAACCTGGAAGATGTAGACGGACAAATGCTAAGCCAGTCCTCTCAAGGCATTTACTTTAGCAATGTTTCCAAAAACGACGAGAATGGTAAATACTACATGTTTGCCGGCGCCCCTGTAAATCATGCCAATGATAAGTCACTCCTATTTATAGAAATAGATATGAGTGAAGTATATGCTATCATCCAGGACACTACCGGCCTCTTAAACACAGGAGAGATACTTTTGGCCAGGGTTGATACACTAGCAGAAAGAATCAACTTTTTACATACCTCCCGAAATGACACCATTACTTCTGCAGGTGCCATGAGAGATGGTATTGAAAAGGGCCGTGCAGTACAGGAAGCCACCCGCGGAGGATCGGGATCAGGAGTAAGAACAGACCATAAAGGTAATGAAGTAGTAACTGCCTGGAGATACATTCCAAATATTAACTGGGGACTAATTGCAAAAATCGACACTGAAGAAATATTTGCTGAATCAGAAAGTCAGCTCTATTATTTCCTCATCATTGGTTTTATCATTGTTGTACTGGCGACACTGCTATCACTGATTTTCTCCAGATATCTTATTAATCCTCTGCTTTACCTGAAAAAGAACCTTGAACTGGTAGGTAATGGAATTCTTCCTGAAAAAGTGGAAAAGAGGTCGAATGATGAGATAGGGATGATGGCGCTCAGCCTGGATGACCTCGTACAGACCTTGAAGGGGACCGCACACTTTGCCCAGCAAATCGGTGAAGGTAACTTTGATGCCGATTATAAACCTATCAGCGAAGAAGATGCTCTGGGTATTTCACTGGTTAACATGCGTGATAACCTTATTGAAGCAGAAAAGAGGGACAAGCAAAGAAACTGGATCGTTACCGGGGTCGCTGAAATCGGAGAGATCCTTCGTGCCCATGACAACCTTGAGCAATTAGGAGATGAAACCATCAAATACATTATTGATAAGATCGGTGCTGTTCAAGGTGCTTTCTATGTGATCAATGATGACAGCGATGAGGAGGAAATGGTGCTGACCATGATGTCAAGCTACGCTTACAATCGTAAAAAACACCTTGAAGTCAGCTTTAAATTTGCAGAAGGACTTGTAGGACAGGCCGCAGCAGAGAAAGACACTGTTTTAAGAACTGAAATACCGAAAAACTATGTAACCATAACTTCCGGTATTCTGGGCGATCAAAGACCAGGCTGTATACTCATAGTTCCATTGATCACGGATGAAAAAGTTTACGGAGTACTGGAGTTTGCCGGTTTTGGCAAGTTTGATCAGGGTAAGGTTAAGTTTGTAGAAGAACTAAGTTTAATACTGGCAAGAACAGTATTTAACATCAAAGTGAATGAGCGAACCAGAAAGCTTCTCGAAGAATCTCAGGCGATGAGTTCTGAGCTGCAGGAGAAGCAGGAGATCCTGAGACAAAATGCGGAAGAAATGCAGGCAACTCAGGAAGAGCTGCAAAAGTCAAACGTAAAACTGGAAGAGCAGATAGAAGAGGTAAACCGCACACAAAAACGTATGCAGTTACTGCTTGAAAATGCATCTGAGGTGATCACTATCTACGAAGAAGATGAAACTATCAGATACATAAGCCCTTCAGTTGAGCCGATATTGGGTTACTCACAGAAAGAAATGATGGGTACCGCCGATGTGGACAAGGTACATCCTGATGCCGTTGAAGCCTTTAAGAACATGTTTAAAGAGCTTAAAGCCAACCCTGACGATCAGGTAACCATACAGTACGAATACCAGACCAAGGAAGGTAATTACATCTGGCTCGAATCAACCGGAACAAACTTTATGTCGAACCCGGCTATTCACGGCTTGATCGTGAACTCAACTGATATTACAGAAAGAAGAAGGGCAGAGCAGGAACAAAGAATGAGGAGTAAAATGCAGGCCCTTTCTGAAAACTCTCCGGATCTTATTACAAGGCTTGAAAATGAGACAATATCCTATATTAACCCGGTCATTGAAGAGTATACAGGCAAAACACCTGCTGATTACCTCAACCATAAAGTAGGAGAAACTGACCTCAACGAAAGGATACTGGAAACCTGGCTTACCATTGTAGAGCAGGTAAATGCCTCGAACTCCAAAGTAGCCACTGAAATGGACTTCCCTTCTGAAATGGGAGACCGCGTAATGCAGGTAAATGCCATTCCGGAATATGATGAGACAGACCACCTCGAGTCTGTACTGGTGGTATCACACGACATCACTGAGCGTAAAATGATCGAACTGGAGATCCAGAATAAGAATAAAAAGATCGCCGACAGTATTAACTACGCCAAACGCATCCAGAATGCCATACTGCCTAACACTGCTGTCATAAACAGGGTGTTACCAGACTCGTTCATTTTATATAAACCTAAGGATGTGGTAAGTGGTGACTTCCCATGGTATGTACAGGTAGGTAACGACATTTATATGGCTGCTGTGGATTGTACCGGTCACGGTGTGCCTGGAGCCTTACTATCATTGATCGGCTACTTCTTATTAAATGATATAGTACGCAGTAGAAAGATCTCTGACCCGGGAATCATTCTTGACCAACTGGATGAAGGTGTTACAACCACACTGAGACAGGATCAGGATGACTCGAAAACAAAAGACGGAATGGACATCGCACTTTGCAAAATCAATACTGACTCCAGAAAAGTAGAATATGCAGGTGCACACAGACCGCTTTATGTAATGAAGAAGGGAGAAATGGAAGAAATCAAAGGCAATAAGTTTGCTATTGGTGGAGGTATCTATAAAAACCAGACCAACTTCACCAACTATAAGATGACCCTGGACAAAGGTGACTCCATTTACTTCTGCTCTGACGGGTTCCCGGATCAGTTCGGAGGGCCTAATAACAGGAAATTCGGACCTAAGCGCCTGAGGGAATTAATTACCAAAATACATCACAAGCCAATGAAAGAGGCCTTCAAAGATTTTGATAACGAGTGGGAAGACTGGAAGGCAGATGAGAAACAAACTGATGATGTGCTATTAATCGGAATAAAATTTTAGAACTTATAGATTAAAAGTACTATTTTGGAGAAAATTATGGCCGTAGGCTTAACTGAAAAATGACACAAACAATTAATCGGCAATAAGAATAAACATATAACGACTTATGAAGTATATTTTCGATTTACACCAAACCATGTTGGAGCAAAACCTCATCTTGGTTTATGAAGGTGAATTTACCCAGGAAATTACCAAATCAGTATTGGCCATGGCTGAAAGAAATATGGATTCATCTGGTGAGGAATCCAGCATTAAACGTAAGGTATTCAACGTAATGGTAGAGTGCCTTCAAAATATAGTTAAGCATGCTGATGACGTTGAGAATAATCATTCTGCAGTATTTATGATTGGTAAACAGGACAACGAATACATCATCGTTTCCGGCAATCCAATCAAAAGAGATAAAGTGGAAGGCCTGAAAGGCAAACTGGATCAGATCAACAGTCTGGACAAAGAAGGCTTAAAAACTTTATATAAGGACATTATCAAGAACACTGAAATCTCTGACAAAGGAGGAGCTGGCCTTGGTTTCGTAGATATGGCCAGGAAGTCTGGCAGAAAACTGGAGTATGAGTTTCTTGACATGGAAGACGGAGATTCGTTCTTTTGCCTAAAATCCTCAATAGCTAGAGTTTAAAAATTATTCTGAATCACTATTTTTTTAAATTAACATAAAATGGAAATACTTAATTTAGAAGGCACTGAAGATACCCCAAAAATCATATTGGATAAAGGAAACGGCATCTTTGAAATCTCGG
>NZ_SMLW01000339.1 GCF_009711405.1 Fulvivirga kasyanovii
GAATATTCAAGATTCCGTTATCAATAAAAGATGGATTGATGAGTTGAACAAATACCCGGAGAAATACGACATTCATCAACTACACCAGGTTTACCCTGACGAAAAGATTGATGTACAGGCGGAGCAGAGGCTGATAGAGCAATACAGCAAAATTGTATTTCAGTTCCCTTTTTATTGGTTCAATTGTCCTCCGTTTTTCAAGAAATGGCTTGACGAGGTACTAACCTATGGCTGGGCTTATGGAAGCAAAAGCGGATATAAGGTTGCCGGAAAAAAAATTGCCCTGGCACTATCTGTTGGAATAGATGAGCACGAATATAGCGGATCCGGCAAATACAAATATACACTGGATCAGTTGACCACTCCATTCGAGCTTACTTTTGAATACATTAAAGCTGATTATCATCCATTCTTTGCTTACTATGGCATCGAATTAAACGCATCCAGCGAATGGATCGAAAAAAGTGTTCCGCTGTATATGGATTTCTTGGAATCCTTGTAGTGGGCATACAGCCTTGCTCTTAACCCAATGAGTTGAGGGCAATAGCAAAGAGAGTCCTTTTTGGATCTCAATAATTAGTCAGTTGAGAGTGTGGATAAGGTTAATTCACTTTTTAAGTGAAGGAATCGGGTTATAATTTTTTCTATAATGCAAAGAATCCAGCTTTAAACTATCTGTAGCTAACAAGCGCTCTATTTCCCGATCATATTCATGGGTTATCTGAGTTGGATCAACATTCTCCAGATCAAAAACTACAGGAACAGTAAAGGTTATCGGCGGATCAGGTTTTCCTCTCGACTTTGCCGGCGTCCACTGATCAGGCATTTTTTGTATGAGCAGCTTTGCCGCATAATCAATTGAAATATGCACCCCTCGCTC
This sequence comes from Fulvivirga kasyanovii, assembly GCF_009711405.1. GTDB lineage: Bacteria > Bacteroidota > Bacteroidia > Cytophagales > Cyclobacteriaceae > Fulvivirga > Fulvivirga kasyanovii. The sequence continues at coordinate 881 of NZ_SMLW01000339.1, forward strand.
AATATATACATCAAGAAGCTGATGAGAGCGAGTATAAGGATCAACCGTGAATGTCACAAAAACTTTTCCCGAAATCTCATTGTCAACAGCATAGCCGGGGTAGAAGAAATTCGCGTGAATATACTCCTTCAATCCTACAGAATAGTCTTTCCCGTTATAGTAAGGAACATTGAGCGGCCCAATGTATTCATCATCTATTATTGAACTATCCTGTTGGGCATAAAGAAATGTGGAACTATAAACCACATGTAGTATGAGTATTATTTTACGCATGCCAGACACTAAAAATCATCGCCAGGTATCAAATTAAAATAAAATCTGGTAAATAGCTATTGTATCCGCACGGTCTTATATTTTCAGCCTCCCGGTTGTTAGGTTGTAAGTGTAGCTTCTTGTGTTCTTCTCATAGAACTTACCAAACCCAAAAATGAAATGCTTTTTCCATCCCACAAACTTTGTTTTTGCATTTCGAGCACCAAAATTCAAGAGGTTGATTTTGATAATTTGTTGCCCCAGGTCATTCACATACCCAAAGTATTGTCGTTTCCACTTCCGGTAATGCCTCATTGGATTCTTAATAGCAAACCTGGATTCAATTTGAGCATGTTCTATCATTCGTTCATAAAGTTGATCATTCATACCCTGTTCTGCCTCATTTATCTGCTCTAAAGTGGGTTGAAATTGACCTTTGAATTCTTGAAGAAAACCACATGATGGGCCGAGGGATATACCCGAAAATTGGTTGGTAGTTATCAATTGAGTTTCGCACGGCTGCCCTAAAGACTTAAACCCGCAAACAAGGAAGTACAGCAGAAAGAATTGCTTGATCATGAGATTCATGAGATATTAGTCACTATGTTAACCAAGAATAAAGAATTCCCAAAGGTTAGCACAGCTGTCTTTTTGATTCTTATAACGCGTAAAACTGTCAACCATAACAAAATAAGAACCCTATGGTTAAGAATGCTTTTAAACTTATTACTCTTATAAGGCATTTAGTCTTGTCATGCAATCTCTCGAAAAATCTTTTAACCCTTCACTAACATCCGCTCTTTGAAGAATGCCCTCAAGTATTGTCTCAATCTTTACCTCTGCTAAAGTATGTTCACCGCCGTTAATAATCCGACTCAACATTGTAATGGTCATATCAACCGGCTTTTTTGACAAAGTAGCAAGCAATTCGAACTCATAATCACCAAAGTGTTCCATACCATGAATGATTCCCCATTGACACTCCATATAATCATCTTCAAATTTTATCAGCAGGTCAAACAAGGCACTATAAGCTTTTTGAGGTTTTTTGGTTGCCCATAGTTTATCCAGCAATTCAATGAATGCTGTCCAGTCCCCATCTTCCCCTGGAGAAAAGGTTCTTAGGTTTTCGATGATTTCACTTTGTGTCACTTATCGTGGATGCTCAATTTTGAGGGTTTTAAACAAAAATATTGTAGCCAAATAACAGGCTACCATCCTCTAGCCTTTGAATTTTAAATTCTCCATCTCGCCTATGCAGATATAAAACCGTGTCATGTAATTCACTGAATTGCATATAACATACTTCCTTTCCGTCTGAAGCATATTCATAAAGTTCTAAATTACAGCGTGCCAGTAAGGCATTAATGAGAGTCCGTTCTTCTCTTAGTGTTAGTTTTCTCAGAATCAGGAAATGTCCGTACCCCTCGTAATGCCTGATATTTCTTAGCTGTAAATACTCATTTACCTCAATATCAACATAACCTGAGGCCTTTTCGCCATACTCAGGATTTATAATTGTATATTCTTCCCTTGGCACGTTATACTTGTCATTCGGATCAATGCTAAATGCTTTAAAAAGGTAGTTTTCAATAATATTTACATAAGGATAGCACTCTGACAGTGTATCTAACTCATACACGGGCAAGGGTAGTCTGGATAAATAAGCATCAAATACAAAGCCGGTATAGCCTCCATACGATATTTTAATCCATTGACCATTGATATTGTTTATGGTATCCTTAACCTGCTCAGCATGTTTGTTTTGAACTCCCATGCCGTAAGGTATTTTTTTTAACACTTGTGATTTGGTAGATGCTTCCTCGCGAAGGTTAATACCATCTTTAGCACTTACATATAGCAAGTCAGAAGCCATAGCAAAATTAAAAGTGCCTGCCACTATAAGGAGTAATAGTAATTTGCGAGTGATTTTCATGTTCTCAAATGTCCAACTAATGTCAATTAACTGAATCTCATTTATTATTCTATAATTTTTTGCCTTTGTACGCCCTTATTATCAAAATCCACCCGCACCAATCTCAGCTATTTTCTCTTTACAGACCACTTCTGTTTGCTGCTTCAGTTCGTTCACCCTTTCGGCCAGGTACTCGAGCTCGGTTTTGGTGATCTTGTAATCGTCCATTTTATAACGGGCATCCACGTAGGCACGCTTCAGAAGTTCGAAGAGCCTTTTTTCTTCATCTGTGCCTTTAGGGAAAACCGCAAAACGCTGGTCGCACATTTCTACTTTTATCCCCAGTGTTTCCAGGTTATGGTCTTTGGGGCGGTAATCCGTAAATACGAGCAGAATAGTAATGTAGTAGCGCTCGGCAGCCTGATGAAGTTGGAAAGCGGCTATATGATAATCCTCTTCACCCATGTAGAAGTTAAACCCCTTAAAAAAGCCATTCGCACTTTCAAACCACTGATCGAAATGGTCCTGTGCTTTTTGCAGGTATTGCTCCGGAGTTAGTTTTTTCGGAGTGGTGAGATTGAACTTTTGGGAGTTGTACAGCACTTTTCCTTCCTCTTTAATGTCCCGAAAGAAGTAGTTGCCCATCGACAAAGAGGCATTTAGCTGTTTAACGCCGTGAAAGATCAGGCTTACCGGTGTGCTGACTTTGCCGGTGCCGGTAAGTTCGGCCTTTACTTTATCCTCTATCCGGAATTTTTGTTTCAGGTTTTCATGGGTCAGCACAACCAGAATATCATAATCACTCACATATTCATAAGTAACTCCATTCTCCACATAGCTATCCTCCACCCAATTGCCCCGCGCGTAGCTACCAAACAGTATGACCATCTCTACTTCTTTGAAAGCAGAAAGCACTTCTGTCAGCAGGCTCAGCTCCTGCTGTTTGGTTAAGGGTAGGTGGTTAAGGATTTTTTTCACGCTGTAAAGTAAGTAATTATTTGTGGTTATGATTTACGGGTTAAGAATAACATTTTGTCAGCGTTTTATCAGCTTATCAATCAAATCCATTTCTTTGAGCTTTCCCCACTTCATTCGAGCTATCATTGGGTAGCTATAAGCCATGCCCTCCATGTCAATTGTTGTTAAACCTATACAATTGTCTCCCTGATCAAAATAGGTCAAATAGTAATGAATTTCAGGAGTTCCCAACTCTCCCCATTGATAACTCGTGCTGTCATTCAAAAACTTAAGTAGCTCACTTAGCTCTTCTCCATCGATTGTTTCTGATTTTTTCAAAAGTCATTCTTAGTGAGTTTAGCATATTTCACATCATTACCCGGGAAATAAATATTGTTTTCGTCTTCTACTTTACAAAGAGAATCATACTCAATTTTCAAAGGTGTTTCTACGAAATAAGTATTATGCTCAGCTATTTGTTTTTTAATTTCCTTCAGGCTTCTCTGGGCAACAACAAACATTCCGACTACGATTATCAGTGCCACCACTATCACTGTATAATATTTTGCCGGTTTTGTTTTCATAATTACTCCGTATTGAGGCAAACTTAATGTTAGCTCCGGTTTTATCTTCTCTAAGCCAATTCTTCTGAGACGATTTCGATGATGTCACCATTGTTAGTAGTACCAAATATTTGAAGCGTATCAAAACCATTTCTCTTTACTGTCTCAAATTCTACCTTGCTGCCGTCAATGAGCTCAATAAATCCATCTGTGTCAACATCACTAGCAAACTCATCATCGTAATCAATGCCGTGGTAAGTTGAAATTGTTAACTCAAAAGTGTCAATACCATTTAAGCTCTGATAGATTTTGTCTGCCTTTCTGTTTTTCTTTTGTTCATCCGAATAGGCATCGCAGAACATAGCATTGTACCCATGAATGCAGCCATCGAATATCAAAATCTCCTGTCCACTATTTGGCTCAACTGCTACAACCAATGAAGGAGCGTCACTTGTTCCTACTATTAGATTTTGGTACTCAGGGTGCAACTGGCCAAAATACTTAATCCTAAATTTTGTATGTCCGGAAGTCGTCTTTAGCTTTCTTCTCCATTCGTGACCAAGAAGATTCTCAGGTGCTATTATCTGTTCAGTAAGTCCGTCAAGGAATGTTGGTCCAACAACACCATTGTCTGTCGTTCGCGCCCCTTTGTCACCTTTGTTGAAAATGTTAAAAAGTCCCATGTTGGTTCATTTTTTAGTAACTGTTTAGGAGTTGAGATCTATTTATCTAAGCATTGTTGATTTCATAATATTCCTTCATTATCCGGATTAAAATTAGGCTCTGGTTGATGTAGGGTACCAATAACGATAATTTCGGTAGGCTTTTCTGTTTGGCATGAGAGCATTGCGATGGCCACAAATAGGGCTAATAATATTCTATTCATGTTAGTATTTAGTCACTTAATTTAATTCACCGCCTGTAAGGTAATTTTTTCTTTACGTTAATGAAAGAGAAAATTAACAGCTATAAGCTCTGATTTTAAGGCCTTGGGCCCTAAGAGCAAGATCTTAGAGATAGTAAAGAATCTGAAGGCTTCAGATTCTTATAATTTATTTCTGATATTCAATTTTCTTAATACGCCATACAAACTTAGCCGCCGGTGTTTGCACAATAGCCTCATCACCCACCTCTTTGTTTAGCAGTGCCTGCGCCATGGGAGAGTCCATTGAGATATGATCTTTGGCACCTATAAGTTCTTCATAGCCCACAATGCGCAGACGCTTTTTCATACCCTTATCATTTTCAATCTCTACCCAGGCACCAAACATCACTTTGCCTTCCTGATGGGGATGGTAATGTACTACTTTAAAATTGTCGATGCATTTGCGCAGATAGAGTACACGCCTGTCGATTTCACGCAGTCGCTTTTTATTGTAATGGTAATCCGCATTTTCAGACCGGTCGCCAAGGCTGGCAGCCCATGATACTTTTTTAGTTGTTTCCGGTCGCTCTACCCGCCAAAGATGGTCCAGCTCCGCCTTTAACTTTTCCAACCCTTCAGGGGTTATCATCATTGATCTCTTCATAGTCCGTCAAGCTTTTACTTTGCGCTACAAGAGAAATGAAAATCATCCACTTATCCAAGGTTCGTAAAAAGTTGTGGGGAAATATTGTGGATCAAGCTGAATTTCTGGGGAGACCCTA
>NZ_SMLW01000179.1 GCF_009711405.1 Fulvivirga kasyanovii
AATATTCACAATTTAGGTTTTGCAAATATAAGATTTAGCATTACCTTTGCAGACCAAATTAAAGAGAAGTCGAATAAATATCAGATATGGCAAATCACAAATCAGCGTTAAAGAGAATTAGATCTAATAATGCCAAAAGATTAAGAAACAAGTATCAGCACAAAACGACCAGAACGTTTGTAAAGAAGCTGAGAAATACAACTGATAAAGCCGAGGCGCAGGAATTACTGAAAACAGTAACTTCAATGCTAGACAAACTAGCTAAGAAAAACATTATTCATAGAAATAAAGCTGCCAACAACAAGTCAAAATTGACTAAGTTGGTAAACAGCCTATAAAATATAGATCTAAGATCTTAAGAGCCTTACTCTTAACAAGTAAGGCTTTTTTTATTGTTTCATAATCAAATAAAGGGCGCATCCTCTGCACCTCAGGCTTAAAGATAAGCCCCTTCCCGTCCCCATCTTGCGAAGGGCATTCCCCATAACTTTAGTCCTGAACAGCTACTTAGTCAGCATTTTGATTAAAAAGTAATCTTTCGCTTTAGTTAAATTCCTGCAATGAAAGGGACCAAAGAATATTTAAAGATAAAAAACTGGGCAGAGGAAGACCGTCCCCGTGAAAAACTCCTTCTCAAAAGCAAGTCCGCCCTCTCTGATGCCGAGCTCATAGGTATCCTGATCGGCTCCGGCACCTCTTCCATGAGCGCCGTGGATGTAGCCAAGTCGATACTTAACCACACCGGCAATGACCTGAATAACCTCGCCAAGCTATCTGTTAAGGAGCTGATGAAGTTTAAGGGGATTGGTGAAGCCAAAGCAATCAGCATAGTGAGTGCTATGGAACTGGGAAGGCGGAGAAAAGAAACCCAAAGCACCAAAAAACCAAAAATAACCTGCTCAGAGGATGCATATGAGGCCATCAAACCAGAGCTGATGGATATGAAGCATGAAGAATTCTGGACACTGCTACTGAGCAGAAGCAATACCATCATCAAAAAGCAGCTTATCAGCAGTGGCGGCGTAGCCGGAACGGTAGCGGATCCGAAAATTATATTTAAGTCTGCCCTGGAAGAACTTGCCTGCACTATCATATTAGTTCATAACCACCCTTCCGGCAATCTAAGACCCAGCCAGGCAGACATAAACCTTACAAAAAAAATGAAAGCAGCAGGAGACCTGCTCGAAATCCCTGTATTAGATCATCTCATTTTCACTGATAATGGCTACTTTAGTTTTGCAGATGAAAATATGCTTTAAAAATGGGAGGCAGAACCTGATCAAGAATACCAACAAACTCTCCTCCAAAGACCTTCTTTCTGACCTTCAGGCCATGTTAAAAGTATCACTGATTTCAACTGCCTCCTCCTTAATCTCAAAATTGTGTTGCTTTATCCCTGAAAACGTCTCTTCACTTCATCCCAACTACAGGACTTGGATTCCCCTTTTTTATGGCGAACTATTCTCACATCCAATTCCTCACGTTCTGCCTCCCGAAGCAAATAGGCACCAGACATATCGGCCAGCATCATTCCATATACAAGCTGGACAAAACGTTCATCTGCCTTGCTTATGTAGTCCTGAAGATCTTTTCGTAA
>NZ_SMLW01000246.1 GCF_009711405.1 Fulvivirga kasyanovii
GATCTACACAATAATTCCATGGATCAAATGTGTTGACCCAGTCGATAAACAGGAGCCGGTATTCTTCGATAGCCTCCCTGATTAGGTGTAGGTATTGGGTATCTTTAAAACCAAACATTTTCAGGCCGCTGCAATGGGTCATGAGGTCACGGGCTGCTTTTCTGATGATAGCCGCATTTTCCATGCGTATATCATACAAATCGGCAGCCTCTGCACCTGCTACCTTTACCGTAAGGTTAGCAGCATCTTCCAGCATAAAGCCTTTGTAAGTACATAGCATTTGATCTTCATCAGGGATCAGGTCAGTAATCTTAACAGTAAGCTCATAGATTTCCAGCCCCTTTTTGAATATCGGCAGTTGCTCAGGGTTGGGTGAGTGGGCATCGTCTTCCTCATGCATAGGTTTGGCAGGGTGGTTTGTACTATGCCAAAATTAGTATATTTGACTCGATTAGTAATGCAATAATAAAACAGAATGCAAATCCATTTATTTTAGATGGATGGTGGTTTTTCAAAGAGTGATATTAGTATGGACAAAGTCAATGAATATATTCAGGTACTCGGCTTGCAACCTCATGTAGAGGGAGGGTATTACAAAGAAACTTACAAGTCGGCTATTGAAAATGAATACGCCGGGTTTAGTGGCAAAAGGAGTGTGAGTACAGGTATCTACTTCCTTCTTCGCAAAGGTGAGTTTTCTGCCTTTCACCGGATAAAATCTGATGAGATGTGGCATTTCTATGATGGAGATCCCTTGTCTGTTTATATAATTACAAATTCAGGGCAATTACAGGTAATTAAGCTGGGGCTGGATTTAAAAAGTGGACAACATCCGCAGGCAGTAGTGCCGGCAGGGTGCTGGTTTGGGTCTCGGGTGGAGTCGCCGGGAAATTTTGCCCTTGTAGGTTGTACTGTAGCGCCAGGATTTGACTTTCAGGATTTTGAAATGGCAGAGAGGGGGAATCTTTTAGCCGACTTTCCGCAGCATGGAGATATTATTACTGAATTAACAAGGGGATGAAAACAAAAAGGCAGCCATAACCTGACTGCCCTTTTCTGTATATTTTATTAGTCGATCACCTCAACATTAACTGCATTCAGACCTTTGCGGCCTTGCTCTACGTTGAAGGATACTTTGTCGTTTTGCTCTATTTCGTGGATCAATCCGCTTTCGTGTACGAATATATCTTCCTGGGTATCATCTTGTAATATAAAACCGTAACCTTTTGACTCGTTAAAGAATTTAACTGTTCCTTTTTTCATTCTATTGTTTATTATAAATTATTGATTCGTTTATTTATTTTGGTCCTCAGCGCCAGCACTGTCGCTCTTTTTTGAAGATTTCTCTTCCTGTTCTGATGGTGGGGTAGATGTGATATTACCAAACTCATCTACATAAGCGATCATTTCGTCTAAAGTACCACCAGTAGAGTTTTCTTTCCTTTCCTGCTTTTTTTGCAGTTTTTCCTCTTTTTTCTTCTGCTTCTTTTTTTCTCTCTGTTGCTTGATAAAGCTGTTCTGAGATCGTGCCATATATTGTGTTTTAGTTAATAAATGTGATTGCTTTTCCGGTTTTTCCGGCGCGGCCTGTCCGGCCTATTCTGTGGATATAATCATCGTATGTTTTAGGTATTTCATAATTGATCACCATGGAAACATCCGTAACGTCAATACCACGGGCCATTACGTCAGTAGCCACTAAAACCCTGACCTGGCCGTTTTTGAATTTTTTCAACGCCCGTTCACGTGCAGGCTGGCTCTTGTTACCATGTATCTCGTCTGATGGAATACCGGTTGTGTTTAATTTTTTTGCCAGTTTACTTGCCCTTCTCTTGGTTTCGCAGAAAAGTATGACCCTGCTGTCTTTCTCCCGGTCTTCGGATATTACTGATACCAGCTTTTCGAACTTATCTTCACCCTCTGGTACCGATACCACATTCTGATCTACATTACCAGATGATTTCAGGGCCGAATTGGCTTTAACCTTTACAGGGTTGGGGATTATTTTACTGATGATTTTTTCCTGCGATGCAGGCATGGTTGCTGAAAAGAGCAACGTCTGCTTTCGTGCAGTCATTTGGCTGATAACATGTTCAATATCCCTTATAAAGCCCATATCCAGCATCCTGTCAAATTCATCCAGTATCAGTACCGGGAAATTTTTAAAGGCTAATTTACCACGCTGGGCCATGTCCATTATTCTGCCGGGCGTACCGATCACCACATGTGCAGGCCTTGAAAACGCAGCCAAAGACTTACCCATATTTACACCGCCAATAAGCGTAATGGAGTGCAGCTTTGTGCCTCTTGTCAACTTTCTGAACTCATCCTCAATCTGAGATGCCAGCTCGCGGGTAGGTGTAATGATGAGTGTGTCGAAATACTTAGGGTTAGTAAGTAACCTATTGATAATAGGGATCAAGAAGGCTCCTGTTTTTCCGGTGCCCGTTCCGGCAATGCCTACTACATCTTCGCCTTCCAGTATGTGGTTAATGCTCTTGTCCTGAATCTCGGTGGGTGAGGAGTAACCCCTGTCATTAATTCTTTTGATAAGGTCTTGCTGTAAGGGGAAGTCTGCAAATTTATTAGTGACCTCGTATACTTCCTTTTTTACAGGGGTTACGGCCTGGCTTATAAATTTGTTGATGTCTATACTGCTATTGTTGTTCTTTTTCCTGTTTCTGTTTCCGCCATTATTGCGGTTAAAATGTGAGGCACGCTTTGAAGGCCTCTGTTTAGTTCTATACATTCTGTTTGATTAAATGAAAAATCATGCTTACCCATTACACCTGAGTGCGATGGATAGCCTTTTGGATCCCGAAAGTGCCTAATTCATAGGCCTGGAAATCATCTTCAGCCTTAGTTAGTACACTGCAAAAAAAAGCGGATACAGCTATTATAAATCGGGCTAAAGTATTCGGTCTTGATTATTGTTTAAAAGAACCGACTTTGGTCAAAGTCGAAGGATATTAGAGAAAAGAATCTTTTGAGAAATTTCCTGTAAGAGATTGCCTCTACTTTGATGAGAGGCAAAGGTAGTACTAATAAAACTCATAACCTAATATTCTA
>NZ_SMLW01000282.1 GCF_009711405.1 Fulvivirga kasyanovii
TTTCGCATAAGGTTGCTATGGCAGTAAATAAAATATAAGATTTTTATCATAGTGTCTTTTTCTAACAGCCACTGACCATTTACTAATTTCTCCCATTCTCGATTGCTAGGCAGGACTTTTACATCAATTAGCAGGTTTTGTCAATAATAAAGGTTCATGAGTTATGACCTGTTATATTTGCAATAATGAAGAAAGTTTTGATAATCACTTATTATTGGCCGCCCAGTGGGGGAAGTGGAGTACAGCGGTGGTTGAAGTTTACAAAATATTTGCCGGATTTCGGATGGAAACCATTCGTTTATACTCCGGAAAACCCTTCATTCGAAGTTAAAGATTACAGCCTTGAAAAAGATATTTCTCCGGAAATTGAGGTGATAAAGCTGCCAATTTGGGAGCCATATAAATTTATACAGCGATTCAAAGGTAAGGGTAGTCAGCAAAGTGACATTGTAAAGAGCAGCAATAAAGGCCTGTTAAGTAAAATAATGCTATGGTTAAGAGGTAATCTGTTTATCCCTGACCCCCGATGTTTTTGGATTAAACCATCGGTAAAAAGACTTAGTACTATACTGGCTTCAAAAGGTATAGATACAATAATTACAACTGGTCCGCCGCATAGTATTCACCTCATTGGGCTAAAGCTTAAACAAAAATTAAATGTGAAGTGGATTGCTGACTTCAGAGACCCTTGGACTACCTGGGTGCTTTATGAAAGCTTCTATCTGACTGGGGTGGTGAGACGTATCCATAGAAAAATGGAAAAAGAGGTATTAACTCATGCCGACTCAGTACTAGCGGCCAGTTGGCATTATGCGAAGGAGTTGAGCGAGCTGGGGGGAGGCAGAGACGTGGAGGTTATAACGAATGGCTTTGATGATGACGAATTCAATGCTTCGGCAGAAATAAATCCAAAGGAATTTGTTATTCGACATGTGGGTGTTGTCGATGAACTTCGCGACCCTACACCATTTCTTAATGTAGTGAAGTCATTAATAGTAGAAGAGGATTATAACATTAACGTAGAGTTTGTTGGTAATGTCAATCAGGCTTTAAGGAGTTATATAGCCTCAGATATGATATTGAATGAGAGAGTGCTTTTAAAACCTTATGTGAGTCATGATCAGGTTTTTGAAATCTACCGAAGCTCAGCGGCTCTATTGCTCGTGCCGTTTAAAAATATGCCGGGTAACATACCAGGAAAACTGTTTGAATATCTGGCATCTGGCAGGCCTATACTTGCTATAGGCCCTAAAGACAGTGATTCGTCGTTGATCATAGAGCAGGCCAAAGCAGGCTTGATTTGTGAGCCTGATAATGCTGAGGCTATGAAAGAAGCCATCAGACATTTGTACCTTGAGTTTAAGGCTGGCCAAAAGCACGATTTCAAAGGGATTCAGAAATTTTCCAGACGGAAATTAACCGAAAAACTGGCTAACATATTAAACAACCTATGAAAGTCCCCTTTTTCGATCTGAAACGACAGTATGATCATCTTCGAAATGATGTAAACGCTGCTGTACACGAGGTATTAAATGGAGGCTCATTTATAGGAGGGAAAGAGGTCGAAGGATTTGAAAGCAGTTTTGCCGAATACACGCAAACTAGTCATTGCATAGCCTGCGGGAATGGTACTGATGCCCTTGAGCTAGCTTTAAGGGCTTTGGATATTGGGCCGGGAGATGAAGTCATCATTCCGGCTTTTACGTTTGTAGGTGATGCTGAAGTTATATCATTGGTTGGGGCCACTGTGGTTTTGGTTGATATTCTGTCTACCGAATATACGCTTGACCCCTCAAAACTAGAGGCGGCGATTAATGATAAAACCAAGGCAATTATTTGCACCCACCTTTATGGTTTACCATGTCGCATGGATCAAATTATGACTATAGCAAAAAAACATGGGATTAAGGTTGTTGAGGATTGCGCTCAGGCTCATGGTGCATCTCTGGCAGGGAAACCGGTAGGTAGTTTAGGGGATATTGCGGCGTTTAGTTTTTATCCCACAAAGAATCTTGGTGCTTATGGAGATGCTGGCGCAATAGTTACCAATAATGATCGACTGGCAGAAAAAGTCAGGTTATTAGCAAACCATGGCCAGATATCAAAAAATGAACATATAGTGGTAGGTAGGAATAGCAGGATGGATGTAATGCAGGCGACTGTACTCAATGTGAAGTTAAAGTATTTGGATGAATGGAACAGAAGACGCAGACAGACGGCTCAGATATATAGTCAGGAACTTCAATCGAAGAGTATCATAAAGCCTCAGGTCTATGAAAATGCGTACCATGTTTATCATCTCTATGTGGTGCGTTCTAATAACCGAAATGCTCTTCAAGGTTATTTAAAAACACAGGGAGTGGTAACTGAAATTCATTACCCAAAGGCCATTCATCAGCTTGAGGCTTTCAGACATTTACAAGTAACGGACAAACAGTACCCGGTTGCGGAGGAAATAGCAGCTTCCGTGCTTTCTTTACCTGTCTTTCCGGAATTGAAAGAAGATGAGATAAGGTGGGTTGTCCGGTCGCTTAACTATTTCACTTTGTAGAAAAAGCCAGTGAACCCATCTACAACTTTATTAAAGTCTGGGGATAAATTGAGCATATAAATTGCCGGGACGCTTAAAACCACCAGCAGCATGCTTCTTAACAATATATCAATGTATACAGAAGTGATTGAGGGCATGATGTATGCCAGAAGTGTGGAAGCGGTAAGTAACAGGACTATGCCCAGATACTCTAACGTAAAAGGACTTAGGTTCATCTTCACCTTTATAAAAAGATATCGGAGAATGTTAAAAGTGACTACTGAAATCATAGTGGCCAAAGCCGCACCTTCTATACCGTATAAGGGAATGAAATAAAGATTTGTTAAAATAGTCAATATTAATAAAAATAAAGACAAGGCTGTATCAACCCTGTAGTACTTACTGTTCAAAATTATTGCCCCGTTTATGCCAAAACCTGTTTCCACAATTTTAGCAAATCCGAGTAATAAAAATACCGTAAAACTATTGTGGTAGGTATCGGGAAGGAAGTGCATCAGGTTATGATAATTAACAATAATAAGTGTAAATATTAAGGCGCAGAACAGAAACTGATTGAGAGCAGATTTTTTGTATAGTCTGTTAAGAGTGGAGTGATCATTATTTTTTGCTGCATCAGAAGCCAGTACATTGGATGTCCTTGAAATAGATTGTGCGGGTACCATAACCACGGTACTGATATAGAAGGCTATGGAGTAAATGGCCACCCCTTCAAGTCCTATATACTTTCCCACCATTAATATATCAATCCGGTTGATTAAGAATACGGATAGGCCACTTATTATAGTATATAAACCAAAGCGGTACATACTTTTAATAAGTTGTATTTTTTCATCGCTAAACCTGAATGTAATGTTGAGTTGTTTCAGGTATGCCATATAGCCCAGTGCTATTAGAGCAATCAATAGCTGGCACCCTACATATATGTTTATGAATGATGTCAACCCTAAAAAACCAAAGTAATATAGTAGTACCACTACAAGCCAGAAAACTCTTAATAATATAAAGTTTAAAAATGCAGGTACACTATTCTTAAAAATAACCCTTAGGTACGAATCAAAAAGATTATAAAAAATTAATGAAGCCATAAATGGCAGCAACAGGTAAAAGTATCTGGAAAATAAGGCTGATTTCTCTTGATACATGGAAACGACATAGTCGTCAAACAAAAATAGAAACAGAGATGCAAGTGCTAAACCAATTAGTGATATGATTAATCCTATGGATAGCGTAGTATTTGTTTTGTCCGTTTTCAGGTGAGGGTGAAAGCGGACAATAATGTTTCCTGATCCTAACTGTGCTATTTGGGCAATAACGGCTGATGCTGACATTAAGATCCTGGTTAGTCCGAATTCTTCCTCTGTCAACACATTGGGGAAAATCAAAACGGTGTTGATGTACCCCAGTCCTATACCGGCAAATAAAATGATCGAAAATTTAATGCTGCTGTTGCTTACTATTCCCAATGAAGTAATTTTAGAATGGCTTAACGTAAAATTCTGCTTATGTTTGTGATTTCAGAATGAAAAAATAATGATCAGCCATAAATATAAAGTTATTTTCATTCATATA
>NZ_SMLW01000423.1 GCF_009711405.1 Fulvivirga kasyanovii
ATCAATATTTCCGAAACCAATCCAAAATAGCTCCCCATGGGTTCAGAAAAACTTAAAACAAGATTTGCAGGTTTATTTATGATAGTGGGTATGGCAGCCGGGATTTTCAGTGTTGCTCCGGCTATCGACTCCAGGCATTACTTAACAGAGGCCGCGGCACATTTTAATCAGGTGATTGTTGGGGCCGTATTCCAGTTTATTATGGCGCTCTCTTACCTGGGTGTAGCCCTGTTGTTGTACCCTATCATCAGAAGGTTTAGTGGCAGCCTGGCCATTGGCTTTTTAAGTTTCAGGATCATTGCTACTAACCTCGTGATTTTTGGGACTATTCTACTGCTATTAATCCTGGCTTTAAGCAACGAATTTGTGAGTAACTCCCCGGAAAATGCCTCAAACTTCCAGGCACTGGGAAACGCGCTCAAGATCACCCGGGATTACATCAATCATGTATTTATGGTTCTAATTTTATGCATTGGCAATTTTATACTCTATATCTTACTTATCAGATCAAAGTTAATTCCACTATGGCTTTCTATCTGGGGTCTGGTTGGCACTTTGTTGTCAGCAGTTGCCAGTGTTCTGATCTTATTTCATATTGTAGATGTTATCACGAGCGAATACCTGATCTTAAACATGCCAACAGCCATTTTGGAGCTGGTGTTAGGTATGTGGCTTATTGTGGTAGGGTTTAATAAAAAGGTCTTGCAGAAATATTACACCCGCAAGCGTAAATGAGCAAAAAGCGCTCATCGAGCGCCTTTTTGCCTCATAGCGTTTATGCTGCTACAATATTAGTTTACCACACAAAACTCTATTCATACCGCAATGCTTTCACCGGATTGCTCAAGGCCGCTTTTACGGCATGAAAACCCACCGTTCCAAGGGCTATAAACAATGAAAGCAAAGTAGCTATAACAAAAGTAAAAAAGCCTATATTGATTTTGTAAGCAAAATCATCCAGCCACGCATCCATCAGGTACCAGGCTATAGGGCAGGCCAAAGCCGCAGAAATGATGACCAGCCAGGTAAACTCTCGGGTCATCAGGCCTGTAATGTTCAGAATACTGGCTCCCAGAGCTTTTCTTACTCCTATTTCCTTAACTCTGCGTTCTGCAGCATATGCTGCCAGAGCAAATAGACCTAAACAGGAAATGATGATGGAGAGTACAGCAAAATAATTAAAAATAACACCCACACGTTCTTCTGCCTCGTATTTCTCGCTCCACTGGTCATCCACAAACTTGTACTCAAAGGGATAAGCAGGGGCATACATTTTATGATACTTTTCCATAGCGGAAATGGCTCCATCCATATTACCATCTTTTGCTCTCACCACAATGTAATTGAACCAATCAGGTTCCAGGGCAATCAACAATGGTTCGATTTCCTGGTGTGAGGATGAAAAATTAAAATCCTTTATCACGCCTACAATTTTCCCATGTCGGTCTCCCCACATGGTTAGCGGCTGTTCTGCTGCATTACCTTCAAAGCCCATTTTTCTGGCGGCCTCTTCGTTAATCAGAAAATTAGCCGTATCTGTGCTGTATTTTCTGTCAAAGCTCCTGCCCTCAGTCAATTCCATTTCGAAAGTCCGGATAAAATCAAAATCAGCAGAAATATTGCTGAACAGGATCATGGCATCGGGGTCTTTACCCTCCCACTCCAGGCCATAGGTAGAATTACCAAAATTAAGCGGTGCCATATTCATAGCCGTTACATGCTCTACCGAAGGATCATTGAGCAGCTCCTTCCGGATGGTTTCATAATTCTTGCCCATGCCCTGATGCATTTCCATATACAAAAGACGCTCCCGGTTAAAACCTATGTCTTGATTTTGAAGGTAATTTAACTGCTGATAAACAACAATAGTACTTACGATCAATACAATAGCAAGAGTAAACTGGATCACTACCAGTACTTTTCTAAAAGTAGCTGCCTCTTTGCCAGAGCGGATGACTCCTTTCAGCACGCGGGCCGGTTGGTACCGGATGAGATAGACCGCAGGGTAGCTTCCGGCAAACAAACCTGTAAACACAGTAATCAACAGCATGTACAGAAGCAACTCCGAATTCAGGATATCAAAAGTAAGTTCCTTGGCTGTTAAATCATTAAAGTAAGGCAATAGCAGGTAAACAATAAGTCCGGCCAGCACGGCAGCTATCAACGAGTAGAGCAATGACTCCCCTAAAAACTGGAAGATCAGTTGCTTGTCATAAGCACCAACCACTTTTCTAAGGCCCACTTCCTTGGCCCGTTTGGTAGCCTGGGCCGTACTCAGGTTCATGAAATTAATACATGCGATCAGAAGTATCACAAAGGCAATGATGGAGAACACCTTAACATTGGTAATCCTGCCTCCCACTTGCTCTCCGTTTTCAAATTTGGAATACAGGTGGTACTCACTAAGTGGTTGAAGAAAAAGAGTGACGTTAGAGCCCTCATTCTTATCCTTAATATCATCAGCTATCTTATCCTCAAAAGCCCCCGCACTGGTATTATCCGCGAGTTGTACAAAGCCGCTGACGTTATTGTTTCCCCACTCGTCGAGCCATGATTTGTTTTCATTCCAGAATTTTTCAAAAGTGAGCAGGTAATCAAAAGTGAGACTGGAATTGGCAGGAAGGTCTTTGATCACGGCTGTTACATTAAGTTCCGTTGTGTCGTTGAGGGTTATGGACCTGCCCACTGCATTATTGTCTCCAAAATACTTTTTTGCCAGCGACTCTGTCATCACTATGGCGTTAACAGGATCCAAGGCAGTATTCAAATCTCCTTCTAACGGCTCAAAAGTGTACATTTTCAGAAAGTCCTTATCCACATGCCTTCCGGATTCAAAGTTACCATCCTTATCAGCTCTAAGCAGGTTTTCAACAGGCCAGGTGTACCTGCTGGCATATTTCACTTCCGGGTATGTCTCTTTCAGATAGGGAACAAGTGGTGCAGGGTTAGATGATGTTGTAAAAATATTTCCATCTGTATATCGCTGATTCTCCAATAAGCGATGAATATTTTTTAGATTTTTATGAAAATGATCAAACTCCATCTCATCCTGAACCCAAAGAATGATCAGCAGTGTAGTGGCCATACCGAATGACAGACCGAAAATGTTGATTAGGGAGTAAATATTGTTTTTGACGAGTGTCCTGTAGGCGATGGTGAAATAGTTCTTTAGCATGGTATTATTAGTTTTAGTGCGTTAAAGACAGTGGTTTGACAAAAAGGATGCATAATATTGCAGAAAGGAATACTTCAAAATCATAAATAGGTTACAACCCCGACATGTCTGATAAGGAATTTATAGAGGAAGATGACGAGCTGTTCGAGCATCACCGCATAGTAGCAGACCCTAAGCAGCAACTGCTGAGAATAGATAAGTTCTTAATGGACAGGTTGCCCAATGTAACACGCAACAAGCTGCAAAATGCAATAAAAGATGGTTTTGTAAAGGTTAACAATGCTGAAATAAAACCTAACTACAAAGTCAGGCCTGATGACGTAATTACTATTGCCTTACCAGAGCCTCCACGTGATACGGAGGTGGTGCCTGAAAACATTCCGCTGAATATTATTTATGAAGATGAAGACCTGCTGGTAGTCAATAAAGAGGCAGGCATGGTAGTGCACCCCGCTTATCAAAACTGGACGGGAACACTGGTCAATGCATTGACCTATCATTTTCAAAACCTTCCGGAAATGAAAGGCAATGAGGGCCGGCCTGGCCTCGTGCATAGAATAGACAAAGATACCTCGGGACTATTAGTAATTGCCAAATCTGAAGCTGCCATGACAGGCTTGGCCAAGCAGTTTTACGACCACTCCATAGAGAGGACTTATCTGGCACTGGTCTGGGGCATACCCGCAGAGGCTAAGGGAACAATTAATATAAACCTCGGCAGAAGCCTAAAAGACAGACGTGTGACCGTGGCCTATGAAGATGAATCAATCGGGCGCAATGCCATAACGCATTACGAGGTATTGGAAGACCTTCGCTACGTCTCTCTCGTTAAGTGTAACCTGGAAACCGGCAGAACACACCAGATACGGGCGCACATGAAGCACCTCGGCCACCCACTCTTCAACGATGCCACCTATGGTGGAGACAAAGTGCTCAAAGGAACCCCCTTCTCCAAATACAAGAGTTTTGTAGATAACTGCTTCAAAGTGATACCGCGACAAGCCCTGCATGCCAAATCACTGGGATTTGTGCACCCTGTTAAAAAGGAGTTTATGCAGTTTGAAAGTGAGCTGCCAGCAGACTTTGAAGCCGTACTTGAAAAGTGGAGGCACTACGTCCAGTATACTTAAGAAAGTACTGGCTCTGCTTCCTTCTTCTCATTCTTCAGGGCATGCTGTATCTCACGCATCGCCTGTTGCTTAACCTTTTGATAATTCAGGTCATTGGCCGGGTTATACAGCAAATCTTTGATGTAATCCAGAACCTTCTCCATCTCGGAAGCATCCATGGCCTCCAGAGATTGCAGGATAGCTTGTTTTTTGGTAATTGCTTTCATTTTCAGTAGTGGTTGTTAGTAAAATTAACGCTTTCCCAAATACGAGGTTAGTACCTGAATGAAACTTAACAATTTAAAAACATACGGTGTCTGAGGGTTAATGCTTAAGGAATATTTATGAGTTTATAGCGGCTTATAGGGCTACGCCGTGTTTTTTGTTAAACTTCCGAAAGCTTGGGCTGAACGGCACGGACACCATAAAATTGATGAAACAGGGTGAGGATAACACTGAAGTGAACACCAGAAAACCATTGCCCTCTTATGTCCACTCACGAGCTTCCACAATTACTTAAATAGCTTCAACTTCTCCGGAATAGTAAACTTAATATCAAAATTGGATGCGAAATGGGATTCATTATCTGTCCAGTTTCTCTCCAAACCGGCGGAGACATTACCCCAGACACCATCCATAATCAGAAACTCCCCTCCTAAGTTGGCGAAATACATGTTAGCACCCAGATTTTCGTCCCTTTCATATTGCAGCTCAAGGAACCCCTTATACTTGTTCTCCCCTCCATAAACCCTGGTTGTAATAGAATTGGTGGTATAGTCATCGCTGCCCTCAATATCACCAGATACATAGTTAAAATTCCAACCGAGCAAAAGTTGGCCATGCTGACCAAGCGGTGTACCATAAGTCGCCCAAATAGAAAATTTGCTGAATTTAGTATCCTTGGCCAGGCTATCAGGAGAAGTGCCCAGGACGGCAACAGCCACATCCAGCTTTTTCTTGTTCCAGTTCTGTTCCTTATAAGCTGTATTCAGAGAATCAATAGAAGCATCAAAATCACGCCTGATCTGCTGATTGATATAATCTTCCTGCTGCTGTAGTAAGCCGGGATTACTGGCTACTTCCACGGCGGTAAGATTGTTTTGCCTCAGATACTGCAATTGTAAAGCATCTTTGGCTGCAACCTTTTCGGCCAGTATATCAAAAAGTTGTTGCCGGTATTGTTTGTCATTTTTAAGGTCACCTTCATCAATCAGGGTCATCCGGGCTCCTAAAGCCAGGTTGGTGGTAATGTCATTTTCGGGGTCTCGCTGAGTACCTATAGAAAAACGCAGGCTATATAACGCTGAGTTTTTGTCATATTCACTAAGTGTAAGGCTATTGGATTTGAGTAAAATATAAGGTGCTATTTCTGCGGCAAAGGATGACGGTAAAATAACCTGGCCTCCTTTTCCAAAGTCCGAAACCATAGCAGCGACTGCTTTAGGCGACGAGGGCCTGAGTATATTACTGGGGTTAGTGCCCATAATCTTGAAAGCAGGCATATCAGGTATGGCAAAGTTCAGCCTGAAGTTCTTTACTAATGCGGTGTCCTGCGGGCTGACCTGGGCTGAAATATGACTGCCACAAACACACAAAAAAACGATGAAGATAAGTCGGATGTATTTCATTGCTTGCTTAATAATATAAAGATGAGAGAACCTTGAGATTTACCGGTATTGTCACCTGTATCCTGATCTTTTCCGAGTGATTTATCTCCCTGAAATACCTCAGCCGTAATAGTGTACTGCTTCACATTATCAGGATCCAGTGCTTTAAATTCTGTCCGAAGCTGTATCAACCGACCGTCGCTATTGATTACCGGTGGGGGAATGGCATAGCTGTCGTCATCAGGGTTTTGGTTATTGCCCTTTTCGTAAAGCAACTGGTTATTGCTATTAGCCTCCCAAAGTGTAAAGGCGTAGGAGGCTACAATGAGGCCCTCGAAAGTAAATACCACCTTCAGGTCTTCTCCATTGGGGTCAAACTTAATCGTTTTTATCATGGGGTCAGGTTAATTATGATTTATCAGAATCTGGCTCAGTCGTGCTTGTATCTGTATTGCTATTGGTATTTGTATCAGCCTGCGGCACTTTATTTTTATTTTCCCTGGTCTTGACGAAGGAGTATGTACCGGCACTCAGACCGAGGAGTATCAATTGGTTGTCGCTAAATTCAGGCATAGAAAAATCACTGACCACTGACCTGATAAAGATAACTCCAAAGATCAGGTTGAAAATCAGGTTTTGTAGTCGGTGAATGCTAACCCCTCCATCGTCAGAAAGCACATCCATCAGCCAACCTTCAGAAGCATCGTTTTGGTGCCGCTCCTCTGTAGGCTCACTACTATCGATAGTGGTACCTATTGCAGTAGTACCGGCACTAATACCCAATAATGTGACGGCTGTAAAATTCAACAGCTCCGTTTCACCCGTAACGAGATATATAAACAGGTAAGAAGTCAGAATAATAAAAGTCCACCAGGCCAGTTGGGACCGCGATAAGCTGTAAGCCCTGGTTTTTAGCGGCTGAGTACTTTTGTCTCTGATCAATGCAGTTTTCTTACACAGCAGCAGCATGGAGAAGAACAGGATTACACTGAAAATACAGGATATGATGAATTCATCTTTAAATTTGGTAAGCCCTATAAACAGTTTTTTACTGCATTTATATAAAACGTCTGTATTCTTTATCTGAATACCAATACCTACTTCCTTCAAAAATAGCCCGGGAAGTTTTTTTATGTAGTTTTTCTCCGGAGTATTTAGTAGCCGTTCATTAAGGATGTAACATATCTCATTTTTATCATTCACACACCTGATAGGGATCAGGCTCGTCATGGCAAACTCATTAATGTACAAAGTGATGTCACTAAGGTTCACTTTATCCTTGTTCAGTAAATAATCAATATGCTCCAACTGTACTACAAGGGTATCGCCAAAATCCAGAGTATCCGGTGCATTAATATTTTGTTGTTGATGCGGTTTCGATGATTTTACCCTGCCGTATCTGCTTTTATAAACATCTATAACATAGACATCTGTAAAAGACACCTCCTCTTGTAAAGTGAGTTTACTGGTGTCAGTTTCATTTTCAAGAGGCTGAGCCACCACATTTAGCCCAAAGGCCAGAAAGTAAATTGCTGCAAATATGTTTTTCATAAAGCGCTATAGTAGTTGATATGTAAGTCTAATAATTTTTCAGTTGAAAAAAAGTTGAAAGTGATAGTCCAAACTTACATCGGAATCACGCTACATGACCCTGGTTTGTACAGCCTTAAAAATTAAAGGCATCCCTGAGCTTTGTCAAAGATGCCAATCGAAGTACAATCAAAACCAATCTGTATTTTTTATTACCATTCACAAATGGTAAGCTATATCAGGCATACTGTATTTTTGTCAATACAGGAACTTTACAATCTTCATATCGCATAGGCTGTCTGCTTTTGGTTATATGCAGATCTTCTTCTTTGAGAGCTTTTTTTATTGCGTAGATCAATGAGTTGTTCAGGTAAGGCTTGATCAGGAACGCACTGGCGTGGATATGTTTGGCCGTACTGATGTACTCCAGCTTTAACTCCTCATGGAGAAATATCATGGGCATTTGCTTGATCTCCCTTTCACGACGGATCATTTTACACATCTCCAGACCATTTAATATAGCAATATTTACCTCGCTGATGATTAAATCCGGCTTACCGGATTTCGCCGCATACAAACCGTGCAGACCATCATCTGCATAGGTCAGGTTGAAATCGAAAGGAGAGAGAATATCATGCATTTCCCTTCTTGCCTGATCGTCTTTATGTATTATTAGAATATTCTTCTTCATGACCGCGCTGTTTAATGACTTCAAGTTATAAATCAGCACGCTATTTTATTTTCAGGTTGTTATGAAATGGGAGCAAAGAGACAGTAAAGTTTATATTTAACAATCTGTAAATCAATTATTTAAATGTATTATCAAAAAAATATAAGAATATCAATAGGGTAAATTTACCTATGAAATTAGGTAAATTTACCTAATGTGACTTACCATAAAATTGAGGTGAAAATTAAGGATTGGCTACTCCATAAGGCCAGTGTCGTAGGCAAACTTAACCAGGCCTACAGTATTCCTTACACCGAGCTTATCCATCATTCTGGCACGATGGTTATGAATGGTTTTTTCTGATAGAGAAAGCTTCTCTCCTATCTCTTTCATCGTTAGTTCCCTACAAATCAGCAGCAGGATCTCCGTTTCTCGGTCAGTCAGTGTTACATTACTTTGAAAAACGGGACGGCCCTCGGCTTTCTTTTTATCCATGGCCCCTTTACGAAGAGCATTTACCACTATCTCATTCTGATAAAAGTCGTTTTTCATTACCGCAAGTATGGCCTCCTGGACTTCTTCCGGTTCAGCATTTTTCAGAAGAAAAGCATGAGCACCCAGTTCCATCAGGTAGAAAATATGCTGCTGGGTATCGTGCATGGACAGTACAACAATTTTAATGTGAGGATAACGGTTAATCACTTTCTCGGTAGCCTCAATGCCATCCATTACAGGCATCTCAAGGTCCATTAATATTACATCCGGCTCCTCCTCTTTGATCAGGTCCAGCAGTTCTTTGCCATTGCTGGCTTCCCTGACTTCGCTTACATTAGGAAACGACCGAACTAATCGTCCCATTCCCTTTCTGAAAAGGGTCTGGTCATCTGCTATATATACCTTAATTTGGCTCATGATCGCTTTTTATATAAATGTTGACTGTCGTTCCTTCACCGGGCTGGCTTTTGAATACTACTGATCCTCCAATCAGACCCGCCCTGTTTTCAATACTGTACAGCCCCACGCCTCGCTTAATATCTCCACGTATCTCCTCAACGTTAAACCCTTTTCCATCGTCTTGTACAGTAACGGTCAATGACTCTTCCCAATTGATATTTACCCGTATAACCGAAGCCTCCGCATGCTTGAGTGCATTATTGATCAACTCCTGTATCATACGGTAGATCAGTAGCTCCTGTTGTTTTGTGAGAGCAACTTCATCTCCGTGTGCTTCATACTTCACCTGGGTTTTCGGGTTATCGAGTTTTTCGCAAAGTTCTTCAACGGCCTTTGATAATCCAAAGACATCCAATGAAGATGGTAACAAATCTTTAGAAATCCTGCGAACGGTTTCGATGGTTTCATCAATCATGTCTTTGGTTTCCCCTAATGCCTCCGTAAGCTCTTCCTTAGGTATCGCACCACTCTTCAGCATGTTTAGGTTGAGCTTGGCTGCCGACAGCATAGCCCCTACACCATCATGCAAATCCGAAGCTATCCGTTTTCGCTCTTTTTCCTGCGAATCGATGGTGGTTAAAAGTAATTGCTTCTGATACCCCGACTCCAGCTCCTGTGTAGCGATTTTATTCTGGAGCATCCGCTTTTGGTAGTAGATGAGAAAAAAAATAATAGAACCAGCCATCAGCAA
>NZ_SMLW01000245.1 GCF_009711405.1 Fulvivirga kasyanovii
GAATCTGCAAAAAACTCAAGGTTGTTTTTCCACAAAGATATATCGTGCTCCACTTTGCTGATCTGCTTTTTGATCGCCTGCTCTTTTCTGTAGATCTTTTGGTCAGCATTTGGGCCACTCAATATTTTGTTGACCTGGTTTTCAATTCTGATTGCCTGGCGGTCTTCATTGGATATTCCTTCTATGTTGTTGATGAATTTATCAACTACTTCGGAATAACGACTCTTAATTTTGGAAATGCTATTACGGGGTACAAATCCTATGTCAAGGTATTCATCTTGCAGATCGCGAAGTTTTTCCAGGTCATCAGGATTGTCTTTTGCCAGTTGCTCTATTCTATTACAAACCTCTTCCTTCTTTCTGAGGTTCTCTTCAAATTCTTTCTCTACCTCACTGTTCTTAGACCTCTTATTATTGAAGAAGTGGTCTGCGGCTTCTTTAAATTCTTTGTAGACAGACTCCCTCTGCTTTTCAGGCACCGGCCCTATCTCCTTCCACTGCCTTTGAAGTTTCTTGAACTCCTCGGCTGTTTTTTGCCAGTCAGTGCTGTCTTTTATTTCAAGTGCTCTTTGTACAAGCTCTTTTTTCTTTTCAAGGTTGCCTTCTCTTTGCGCATCCAGCTTTTTAAAGAAAGCACTCTTGTTATTAAAGAAGGTTTTGAAGGTACCCCAAAACTTTTTGTTTACAGCTTTGGCCTTGGCGCGGGGCAAACCGCCTACGGCTTCCCATTTTTTCTGTATCTCCAGGATCTCCTTGGTTTTACTATTCCATTCTTTGATCCTGTCTGAGTCAAACTCGGTAAAAGGCTGCACCTCTTCTGCCAACTGCTCCTTAACTTTCAAATTGTCTTCCAGCTCTGACTTAAGTTGCTCAACGAACTCTTTTCTTCGGGCATAAACTTCGTCAGATGCAGTTTTGAACCGTTGCCACAGGGCCTCCTGCTCTTCTTTGGGTACAGGGCCAATATGTTTAAATTCATTATGAAGCTCATTAAGCTCCTTGATGGCCTCTTTGAGGTTCTCGTGCCCTGCGAGCTTCTCTGCACGTTCACAAAGCTCCAGTTTGGACTCCAGGTTTTTTCTCCTGTCGAGTTCCTTTAACTCAAAGTATATACTCCTGTTGTCATAGAACCGGTCAACCAGTGCATTATAATTGGCCCAAAGGGTTTTGGCCTGAGCCCCGGGGATAGGGCCTATATTTTTCCACTCGTTTTGCAGGTCTTTAAAAGCATTGAAACTGATATTGGTTTCTTCTGAGTCTACAAACTCCCGTAGCTTTTCAAGTATTTCCTGCTTTTTCTTGAGATTAGATTCCTTCTGTTGCTCTTTCTCCTTCACATAGGCAGATTTCCTGTCTCTGATCAGTTTATAATTGGCGTCAAAGCGGTTGGTTAATTCATCATACTTAAACTCAAAATCAACTTCCTCTCCACCTTCGGCAATAAATTTATCAAGAGCCTCTTTTCGTTCAGTTTCCCTGATTTCGTCAAATAAAGGTTTTATCTCCCGCACAATACGCTCGGCCTTCTGCACATTATCATCCTTGGCCAGAGCCTTGATCAACTCCACAAGCTCCTCCTTCGAGTAATTGGAATAATCTACATGCTCATCGTCATCATCATCTTCGTGTTCATCTTCATCATGGTTATGATCATGCTGTTCCTCAGCAACAGCATCGGTCTTTTCCGAAGATTCATCAACGACTTCTTCCTTTTTTTCAACGAGCTCCTGATTTTCCTCCGTGGTGCTTTCTTCCTGCTGACTGACCGTATCGGCTACTTCCTGATCCTGTTCAGGATTAACCTGATCTTTTACCTCATCAGCATTTTCATCCACTTCCGGATTATCAGTATTAATGTTTTCCAATTCCTTTATGTCCTTCTCTTTATCCATTTGTGCAGTTTTTCAACCTCTATAACTGTAAAAATAATAAAATCATTCAATTTAAACGTGGGTCTGTTGGATAATTTGAATATACATTAAACCTTCCTCCCAATTGTTTGAGCACTACTTTCCACAGGTTTTCACCATTTTCATTAAAAACCAACTCGGGTGTGGCATAGTTGGCTACTATCCATGAGTCAGCTTTCAATTCCTCTTCAAGTTGATCTGCCCCCCAGCCCGAATATCCGATAAAAAACCTGAAATCATCGGCTTTGATTTGCTTGGTATCAATAAGGATCATCAGTTGCTCAAAATTTCCGCCCCAATACAAACCATTGCTTATCTCCATGCCTCCTTCTAGATAGTCAGCCTTATGGATAAAATGCAGTGTATCCTGTTGCACAGGCCCTCCTATATATACAGGCTGGCTGAAATCCCTGATATCTTCAACTATTTCGTCCAGAGACACGGCAGAAGCCTTATTTAATACAAAACCAAATGATCCCTCGTCGCTGTGCTCACATAGAAGCACTACTGTCCTTTCAAAATTCGGGTCGGGCAGAAACGGCTCGGACACAAGTAAGCTGCCTTTTCCCGGCTTTTGGTTATTATTGAATTTGAAATAGTCCATAATTTAATGCAATGCGGGTTGAAGAGGTAAAGACTTTAACACTTCTGCCTCTATTAAGTTTAATTCTTCCAATCTCCGGTAGGTATCTTCTTCGTCAAAATAGATCAGAGCCATTTTCACGAAAATATTACCATGCTTGGCCTCTGAGGCCCACAGGTTATGGTAGAAAGTTTTTAACTCCCCGGACTCCAGCGCTTCGTAGACAAGGCGAAAACGTTCTGCACCCCTGCATTCTATAATTGAAGCCAACAACAACCTGTCCATAAATCTATCTTCTCTCCCCGAACGACAGTTATCGATCAGTTTTTTCACATACATGTCCTGTCCCATTTCAGCAGGAAGTGCGACTCCACGCTCCTGCATGATCTGGTAGACTGACCTGAAATGCTCAAGCTCTTCAACAGCAGTATCTATCAGTTCGGGGATTATTTCCAGCCGGTCAGGGTGCTTGGCAACAAAACTCATGGCCATGGCAGAAGCTTTTCGCTCACAGTTGGCATGATCCTGCAAAAAAGCATTAAAATCACCCATTACCGTCTCAA
>NZ_SMLW01000193.1 GCF_009711405.1 Fulvivirga kasyanovii
TATCAAAGCCTGAATTAATTGATGAAAGGCACATATGTTATATCAGATCGCTTCACCATCCGTAAATATTTCGGTATCTTAAGTTTAAAGCAAAAAACAGGTTATGAAATGGCTTAATATATTGGGTTTGGCTGCAGTAATAACGGTCAACGCCCTCGCAAATATTCTCCCCATCAACGGTATGAGTACAGGCCAGGTAGCTGCTTTGTATCCAAACCTCTTTACTCCGGCAGGCATCACCTTTTCTATATGGACAATTATTTATCTATTCCTGACGGGTTACTGCATCTATCCTTTTATCTCTTCCGATAATAAAAAAGCCGTATCCCTTTCCGGCCTGTTCCTCCTTACCTGTCTGCTCAATTGCTCGTGGATACTGGTCTGGCACCATCTGCTGATTGAGTGGTCACTAGTGATTATGATCCTCCTGCTGATAACCTTATATATGATCTATGTAAAAATCCATAGCTGGCAGCCCCATTCAAAAAGAGAGAAGTGGCTGGTGTACAAACCGTTTAGCATTTACCTGGCATGGATCAGCGTAGCTACTATTGCCAACATTGCTGCGTTATTGTCTGCTTATGACTTTTCGCCTCCCTCACCGCAAAACTGGGTAATAGCTATGGTGATAGCCACCCAGCTTTTGGTGTACCTGATCAGCAAAAAATACAGGGATATTGCCTTTGCCCTGGTTATCATCTGGGCGCTCATCGGCATCATGTTAAAAAACACTGATGCCGAGTTGACCTTTCAGCCTGTAACCATTGCGTGCATATTGGCCATCATTTTTGATGCCTGGGTGGCACTGCATTATCGTTACAGAAAAACTGTTACCTGATCATATCAAAGCCAGTATACGGCACAAGTACTTCCGGTATTCTGATACCGTCTTCACTCTGGTTGTTTTCCAGTATGGCCGCCAGTATCCTCGGCAAAGCAAGGGCACTTCCATTCAAGGTGTGTAGCAAGTGCATTTTATTATCATCGCCACGGTACCTTAACTTGAGTCTGTTGGCCTGGAAAGTTTCAAAATTACTTACAGAGCTTACCTCCAACCATTTTTTCTGGGCTGCAGAGTAAACCTCCATATCAAATGTCTGGGCAGAAGTGAACCCCATGTCACCTCCACATAAATTCAAGACCCGGTACTGTAACCCCAGCTTTTCCAACAAACCTTGTACATGCTTGCACATTCTGTCCAGGGCTTCATAAGAATTATCAGGATGGTGGATCTCTACGATCTCAACCTTATCAAACTGGTGCAAACGGTTAAGGCCGCGTACATGGGCACCCCAAGAGCCGGCCTCTCTCCTAAAGCAAGGTGTAAAACCGACATGCTTTACAGGCAGGTCTTTGGCATCCACGATCACATCCCTATACATATTAGTAATAGGCACCTCTGCCGTAGGGATCAAAAAGAAATTTTCTTCACCGATATGATACATCTGCCCGTCTTTGTCAGGAAGTTGCCCTGTGCCATACCCACTGTCTTCATTGATCACTATCGGTGGCTGCACTTCTACATAACCCGCTTTGGTGGCTTCATCCAGAAAGAAGTTGACCATAGCACGCTGTAGACGAGCTCCTTTGCCTTTATAGACGGGGAAACCCGCTCCGGTAATTTTATTGCCAAGATCAAAATCTATAATGTCATAAGTTTTTATCAGCTCCCAATGCGGAACAGCACTTTCTGGCAACTCCGGAGTAGACCCATGCTCATAGACCACTTCGTTGTCATCAGCACCTCCACCTTCCGGCACATTGTCGTTGGGCACATTGGGTATAGTATAAAGGAGTTCCTTCAGTTTATTCTCATAGCTGCTCAAGGCCTCTCCCAACTCTTTCCCCTCAGCTTTGAGATCTGCGGTCTTGGCTTTTACACCCT
>NZ_SMLW01000571.1 GCF_009711405.1 Fulvivirga kasyanovii
ATATAAACACATTAAATGAAAAAATAACTTACTGAATTTCAAATCTTTAACATTCGTAAGAAATTTCAGAAAGAATAAAGACCAAAAATTAGTAGTTTTTTTTACCAAAGGCCTCAACAAGCCACCAGCATGAATTACGTGATTATAAGCCGGTATGAATAAGCCGGTATGAAACAATATATTTCATACTATTCATTCCATTGAGGTCCCAGCCTATTATTAAGTTCTTCTCCCAAAACAAAGACAAACCTGTCTCTATTTCTTATTATGGTTAATGTGTCACTATTCTGTTTTTTAAAAAGAGAGTCCCCAACCTGAATAAATGTATTCAAATAAAATGGAGTATAAAGATTATTTCGAGCATAAGGAAGTTTGAATTCATGGCCATCATCAAACTTCACATATGCCACGGATTGACTTGCTCCGGTAGCTATTACCTTACCTTGTAAAGGTGATCCTTTACCTATCAGTGGATATTTGGTTTCTTCATATTGGCTGCCAAAGACGAGTAGTGCTATTGCTATGAGGGTAAATAATCCCATAGACTTAAGCAGCAAAGAGATATCCTTAGAATTTTTTAGCATACTCAGACATCAAGTGCATGGGGTAAAAGGTGTTGATTGAATATTCGATAGCTTCCACATCACTTCAACTTCAATATCTTCTTAAGCTCGCGTTTCTTCAAATCAAGAAGGCCGGCTTCCGGTAAGCGTTCGGTTAGTTCTCGCCAGTTTTCATCTTCTCTGAAAATGCGTTTAAATATGGGCAGGGCCTCCTCCAGCCGGTCGTTGTTGGCGAGGGCAACGGCTTTCCAATATTGCATTTCGAGGTTTTCGGGAAACATGGACTCAGCCTTACCATACTCCTGCAAAGCCAGGGACATATCTCCAACTTCGACTGCCAGGTCTCCTTTGTTCATGTGTTCATACGCCCTGTATATTTTGAGCAGCCTTTTTAGCTCAACCAGTGGTTCTTCATTGTCATCTACCCGCAGATCGATCATAGGATCATCCCAGGGATTTTCCTCGGGTTTTCCTTTTACTACAATCAATGCGGCCGACTGCCTTCCTCGGATATCGCCACCGGCCTCCTCTCCTGCTTCAAGGGCTATCAGCACGCGCTCGGCGAGGGGTAGTTTTCTGCTCTTTTCAAAAGCAGCAGCCATGGCCGGCCATACATCTTTGGTGAGCATCATATTGGCCTGTACAGAATAGTTGTCCCCCTGCTGATGGCCGGCGTATTTAATGCAATTTTCACCGGTATGTGTAGCTACATTACCGTTGGCATCCATAATGGCCACCTGTCTTACCTCCCGGCCTTCATCGGATTTCAGTAATATTTTAAGTGCCTGTTCAGCGGTTTTTCCTTTCTTCAGGAGTTCAAGTCCTCTCAATCCAAAAGATTTATTAACAAATGACTGAGTGGCGATCACGCCTACCCCGGCCTCGCCCCAGCTTACTGCTGTACCCACGGAAAACCAGTGACTTTGGACACCAACGGCCATTTCACCGGTATCAGGATCACGGGCTACGATAGAGTAAGTATGTGCAAACGGCTCCTTTTGGAGGTATAATTGAGATGCTACTGGTCGGACCATAAACAACAAGAGCAATGAGGTTATAAGCTTTAACATGTTAATGATTTTGATGTTTAATATACTGAAAAGTTATTGAATAGTATTTCAAATATTCAACAAGCGGTGGTTTAATCTCAATATTACTCATAAAGACATATTATCTCCTGTTCATTTTGTCTGTAGCCGGAATACATATTAAATCTATTTTTCATACCTACTTTAACTGAGATTTCTTTATTTCGCAAGAAGTATGCACATCCAGAAAAACGTATCCCTTAAACCCTTGAATACTTTCGGGCTGGAAGCCAAAGCAAGGGTATTTGTTGAAGTAAAATCCATCGAAGACCTTCAGGAGGTCCTGCAGTCGGAGGTTGCCAGTGACAACCCGTTGTTTATTCTTGGCGGTGGCAGCAATGTGTTGCTCTCCAAAGACTTCGATGGCCTTGTGATCAAAAACAGTATCATGGGAAAAGAAGTGGTCCATGAGACGGATGATTTTGTGCTTGTAAAAATAGGTGCAGGCGAAAACTGGCACAATTTCGTGCTGTATGCGCTGGAAAGCGGCTGGGGTGGCATTGAGAACCTCTCACTAATACCTGGAACTGTAGGGGCTGCGCCGATGCAGAATATCGGTGCGTATGGGGTGGAGATCAAAGAGGTCTTTGAACATTTGCAGGCAGTAAACATCAGCAATGGGGAGGTTGAAAAGTTTAACAAGGAAGCTTGTCGTTTCGGGTACAGGGAAAGCATATTTAAGAACAAAGTAAAGGGGCAATATATCATAACACATGTAACCCTAAAGCTGACAAAAGAAGACCATCTGTTAAACACCTCCTATGGTGCTATTTCCGAGACCCTGGAAGAAATGAAAGTAAAAAAGCCTACCATTCAGGATGTGAGCGAAGCAGTAATTAAGATCAGGCAAAGCAAACTTCCTGATCCTGCCAAAATCGGTAATGCGGGCAGCTTCTTTAAAAACCCAAGTGTTGACCGCATCCAGTACGAAGAGCTAAAAACGGAATATCCTGAAATACCGGGATATGACCTGCCGGATAACAACGTCAAAGTGCCTGCCGGCTGGCTAATCGAGCAGTGCGGCTGGAAAGGTGTAACCCGTGGTGCTATCGGAGTACATAAAAACCAGGCTTTGGTACTGGTGAATTACGGAGGTGGCAGCGGGGATGACCTCAAGGGGCTGGCTGAAGAAATCAGGGCCTCTGTCATTGAAAAATTTGGCATTGAACTTAGTGCGGAGGTTAATATAATCTGATAAACGCCGGCCGCCTATCAGATCAGGGCGGTGGCGTGGGATATGTTGCCGTGGTACCGTTCCACTTCAACGCCGAACTTTTTAAGGAAATCCACGCCTTCGTCACTTTCAATGCCTTTATATTCTGCATAAGAGTTCAGGTAGATCACCTTGCTCACACCCATGGTAAATATGATCCGGGCACATGCCAGACAAGGAGCCAGGGTAACATAAAGTGTAGCCCCTTTCACTTCTGTCTTATTTTTAACAGCATACAGCAGTGCATTTTGCTCGGCATGTATAGCCAGGGAACAACCACCCTTGGAATCCCGAGGGCACCCTTGCTCAGGCCATTGCTCATCACAATTATGCGTACCTGCCGGTGGGCCGTTGTAGCCGATGGAGATGATCCTGGTGTCTTTAGCCAAAACTGCCCCAACGTGCCGTTTTATGCAATGAGACCTTTTAGCCAGGTTAACGGCCAATTCCATAAAAATATCATCAAATTCCGGACGCTCCATGTAGCTTTATCGTTTACTTAGGCGGTACAATATTTGTTTAGAAGTTGCGTATATTTAACCGCAGTTTAAAATCAACGCAAAGTTATGAATTCCAGATTCCGATACCTTACTTTTTCAATTATCTTATTATCAGCCATACACTCTCATGTTTTTGCCCAGGAGGCTATAACTCCTCGCCCCAGCCCGGCAGCCATAGTCACTATGAAGTACGATGATACTTATGTAAAACTGACCTACAGCCAGCCACATAAAAGAGGCCGGGATATTTTTGGAGGACTGGTACCCTACGGCCATGTTTGGAGGACCGGCGCCAACGAAGCAACAGAATTAACACTCACCGGCGACGTTCTCATCAACGGAGATACCTTAAAATCAGGGACTTACTCTATATTCTCCATCCCACAAAAGAACCAGTGGACGATAATCATTAATGAAGAGCTTGGACAGTGGGGTGCATATAACTATAACAAGGAAGCCGATGTAATGAGGTTTGATGTACCAACTCAACCTATACAAAATACGGTTTGGGAACCATTCACCATTACTTTTGAACAAAAAAATGACACTGCCGACCTGCTGATGATGTGGGATAAGACCAAAGTGGCCATCCCTATTGAGTTTTTGAAAGAATAAATGCACAAACGGTGAAGATACTGGTAGTTGAAGATGAGGTGAAAGTGGCCAACCACTTGAAACAAGGCCTTGAAGAGAATGACCATGAAGTCGATATTGCCTACGACGGCACCATGGGTCTGAAACTTTACCACCAGTATACCTATGATCTGTTGTTGGTGGATGCGATATTACCGGCAAAGAATGGCTTCGAAATTTGCCGTGAAATACGTCAGCAAAACAATGACATAAAAATCATAATGCTAACTGCACTGGGCACTACAGACGATAAGGTAGAGGGCCTTGAATCAGGGGCTGATGATTATATGGTGAAGCCTTTCGATTTCCGTGAACTCCTGGCCCGGATAAAAGCGGTATGCAAGCGCAGGTCTTCTACAGACACCCTATCCTCTTCAATAAAAGTTGGTGAACTTGAGCTTAACCTGACAAAAAAAGTGGCGATCAGGAACAGTAGGGAAATAGAACTCACGGCAAAAGAATATATGCTGCTGGAATTTCTTATGCGAAACAAGGGCAGGGTGCTTTCCAGAGTAGAGATCATTGAAAAGGTGTGGGAACTGGACTTTGATACCGGCACCAATGTAGTTGATGTTTATGTTAATATCCTTCGAAAGAAGATTGATAAAGACTTTGATCAGAAGCTTATCCACACCAGGGTGGGCATGGGCTATTTCATTGATGACCGGGAATGAACATCAAATCAAAACTGACTTACCGCTTACTGATCATGGTAAGCAGCATATGGCTCATTGCTTCTGTGTCTATTTATGTTTCATCGGCTGAATACAGGCAGGAAGAGTTTTATCGCCGGCTGGAATCAAGGGCAACAACCGCTGCACGACTTTTAATAGAATTTGAAGAGGTAGACGCAGAACTCCTTCGAAAAATTGAATCCGCCACTCCTATTAAATTACCGGCCGAAAGGATCTCTATCTATGATTATAACAACCAAGAGATTTTCAGCACGGATGAAGATAACCTGATGACCATAACCCCTGAAACCCTCGACAGGATCAGGTTGGAAGGTCAGGTGCAGTGGCAACAGGGAGAAATAGAGATCATGGGTATGCTTTACACCGATAAGTTTGAGAGGTTCGTGGTCATCGCTGCTGCTCATGACGTTTTTGGCAAGAGCAAACTCGAAAATTTAAGAAACATATTGATCATTGTCTTTATTCTGTCTATCATCGCCGTAGCCATCATAGGCCTCATCTATGCCAAAATTGCCTTACAACCTATATCCAAGGTTGTAGATGAGGTGAACACTATCGGCGCGGGCAACCTGGATGTTCGTATCAGTGAGGGTAACGGCAAAGATGAGGTAGCGGTGTTGGCCATAACCTTCAATAAAATGCTGAGCCGGCTTCAGGATGCCTTTAAAAGTCAAAAAGCTTTTATATCCAATGCTTCGCACGAGCTTAGGACGCCCCTCACATCAGTATTATCACAGATTGATGTCGCTTTATTAAAAGAGCGGGAAAAGGCGTATTATATCACCACCTTGAAATCCGTGCGGGATGACATTCAAAACCTTTCTGAACTGACCGACAAATTGCTATTACTGGCACGCACAGAATCATTTACAGAAAGCTTTTCCGCCGTACGGATTGATGCTATCATATGGCAACTAACCTCTGAAATGAACGCTTCACACCCCGAATACCGGATAAAAATATCGTTGTCTGAAGATATAGATGATGAACGGCAACTCACGGTGAACGGCAATGAACTAATGCTAAAAAGTGTATTCTCCAACCTGATTGATAATGCCTGTAAATTCTCACCCGACCATGAAGTGCAGGTCAGGTTGTCGGCTATGAAAGACGATAAACTTGAACTAAAATTCTCAGACACCGGCATAGGTATCCCTGAGCATGAAACAGGACAGATTATGCAACCTTTCTTCCGGGCTACCAACGCCGTGTCGGTAAGGGGCCATGGCATCGGACTTTCCCTTGCCAAAAGGATCATTGATATCCATCAGGGCACATTCCGGATAACCTCGGTTGCCGGTAGAGGAACAACCGCTACTGTTACCCTTCCTACAGCGATTTTTTAATCTCTTTTTAATTTCATTTTGATCTCCCCTTAATGCCTCGGGCGTTATAGGTAGTATAATTTATGAACAAAATGAAAACTTCAAAGGAAACAATTATTGCTGGCGTGGTTACGGTTATGTTTTTCACTGCCTTAGGTTTTGCACTCTTTTATTCGTCTGACAACAAAACGTTGAACAGAGATTTGAAAGCCGAAAAGTTAAAGTCTGAAAAAATGCTTTCTCAAAAACTCGCCCTGGATAAAGATATCTCCAAACTAAAAGCTGATATCGGCAACTATCAGGGAAAAAATAAGCAGCTCGATGGAAAACTGGCCGATATGCAAAAGAGACTGGTCAAAAAAGAAAATGAGTTAAGTGCACTTATGAAGCAAAAAGCCCTGAGTGATTCCAGGTATAAAAAACAGGCAGCAGAACTGGCGAGTTATAAAAAACAAATGGAAGAGGAAATTGCCGCACTTAACGAATCGTTGGCAGACATGAAGTTTAAAAACTCGTACCTGCAAAACTCTGTTGCCACATTGGAAAAAAACAACAGTGAGTTAAATAAAAGAAACAGCTTTTTAAATGAAAGTGCCGGCAATAACTATGGTGTTGAAGCTTTGAAGAAAAATCAGAAGCTCACTATCAGCTCAAAGAAAACGAAAGAGATTGTTCTTGGCTTTGATGTCCCTGCTTCTTTAGCCAGTAACCTGACACTGACGGTTATCACTCCCGATGGTAAAAAAGCAAACAGTGCAACATCCAGGGAAATCAGCTACACCATTATTGAAGAAAATGAGCCAGTGCTATTGGCATCAACTGAAATGGTGGCTGACTTTGGCACAAGCTCCAAAAGGGTAGCGCTCTCGTATAAGCCTTCTGAGAAGTTTAAAAAGGGAGTATACAAAATTGATATCTATCACCAAAACACTTACTTGGGCAGTACGCAGATAAAACTGAAGTAACGATTTTTTTCACAGGTAAAGGGCCGTACTCCTAACTATAAGAGACGGCCCTTTTGTTATTTATAAATACATGATCTGCAGGTGCAATTATTCAACAACAATCTTTATAGTCTTCAAATAGGCATTAGATCTTATATTCAACAGGTAGATCCCGCTTTCCATTCCTGCCGTAGTCACCGTTGAAGCCTGCTCAAAGGTACCTTTTGCTATTACCAGTCCACTTGCAGATTGTATCTCCCAGACTTTATTGCTCAGGTCTTCTCCAAGTACAGTGAATGACTTGCCCGAGCTGACGGGGTTAGGTGACACAGCTAAATGTGCTTCGGGGTTATGATAATCAACAGTTACTATACCCTCATATTTAAAGGTGCCATCCATGTCGGTCTGCTTAAGCCTGTAATAGGTAGTACTGCTTAAAGGCCTCTCATCTTGCCAGTAATAATTCTTTGGAACATCTGTAGTACCTGATCCAGCTACCTTACCTGCATATTCAAAGATTTGGCCGTCTAATGACCTTTCTATGGTAAAGTAGTCGTTATTAACCTCTGACGCAGTAGTCCAGTTGAGTGCCACCTGATCACCGGTAAGTTCATAGTCGAAAGCTATCAGGGTAACCGGCAATACACATCCATTTCCACAGCAACCATCAGAGCATGGAGCGCCTATACCTCCAAAATCATCGGTAATAGTTCCTCCTACAATGAGTGAGCCATTGGGTATATCTATAGTGGCTGCCTGATCATTGGTCAGATCATTAGTGATGGCAAGCGTTCCACCCCCATCAATATTAATATCACTACCATAATCATTATTCAAACTGCCTCCGACATTTACATTCGATCCGTCAATGTTGACATAGCCTGCAGTGACCTCCCCTCCTGAGCTATATCCGTTATTAAAGTCTCCTCCTATGATGAAAGTGGAGTTATTTTGCACATCCAGCAAGGCATGATAGTCATTGTTAAAGTCACCAGATACAATCACTGTACTGTTATCTACCAAAAGGTGTGATTGATCTTCGGTAACGAGGTTGCCATTAGATAACGTTAGCGAGCCTCCATTTTGAACGATGGCCTCTGCCTGGAAATCATTAATAAAATTGCCTGAGGAAATATCAAGTGATGAGTTATCAATGGTAAGGCTCGTGCCGTTATCATTTTCGAAGTTTCCGGCGGTCACGGTGAATGAAGTGCCGTTTAGCAGGCTCAGAGTAGAGGTGAAGTTGTTAATACTAGTACTTGCCCCGCCATTGTTCCCCACCGTAACTGTAACATTGGAAAACGTGAAAGAGGTTGCGGTCCTGACATCATTATAAAACCTCCCACTGACATCCAGGGTACCTCCTCCCGACACATTGAGCACTCCAGCCATATAGCCGGTTTGCAAGTCTCCCTGAACTGTAACGGTCACCCCGGGATCAATCACGAGTGACACTGAATTTAACAATGACAAATTTCCTGTAATAGTGATATCAGCACTGATGGTACACGCGCTTGATATTGTCAGGTCACCGGAGGTGTAACCTCCTGTACATTGGGCGTACCCTTTGGTACCTATGCATGCCATGGCAAGCATAGAGGCAGCCGCAAGCAGCGGACGGCCTAATTGCTTCATTTTTTTCACGGTAGTTTTGGTTGGTAAACGTAGTTAATGTTTAATTGTGGCTTTGAATAAGTAGACAATATATGTAATAATTATTATACAATAAAGTCCTACTTAAATTTAAAGTTTACCGTTTTTATCCAAATGACTAAGCTGATCATCGATATGCTTGACAAATGCCGCCTCGTCCTTTATACCATCCTTCTCCTGGCTCCATGCCCCTAAGAAATAATAAGTAACAGCCTCATCAGATGGGTTAAATACTACCAAATGGTCATGTTTACCCGCTTTCACTTCCTGAGCCTCCGATTTTTTGTAGAAAATGGCCATACCTAACAGATCCTGATCACTTACCAGCGTTTGAGCCCCATAGGTAGCTATGTAACCCCACTCCTCACCTTCTTTTTTCATCAGAGGGACATCATCAAACTTTACAATACCTGTACAAATGCCGGAAATAGCTTTGGAGGGATCAAGGGATACCTGGGTGTACCGTCCTTGTGGATATATAGTCAGTTTCGTGGCAAGATCAACCGTATCGCTGCCGGACTGCCAGTCGTTATATTTAATATTAACAGACGAACTGTTATCAGTATTATTGACTTCCGCCATTGTTTTGGATACCTTTTGGAAATGGACAACGGAGTCGCCCAAAAGACGGCCATAGGAACCAATACCAAGCGATTTTCCAACTTTAAGGATATCCTGTCCCCAATCTGCATTTTCATGATATGAGTCGAAGCCGTCCTGGCCTACATGACTCAACACTACAGTATCCACCTTCTTACCAAAAATATCGATGGCATTTCGCCAGTCAAGGTATAACCGGTAACCCACCTGGCTGTTTTCCCATCCCGGGCCTTCGTACCTGAGGTAGTAAGAGTGGTCATTCAGTCCGCCAGGCCACTCGAACTCGGTGATGTTCTTAAATTGCCCGCCTTCATAGCTTCCTTCTTTCCATTCACCACCTTCTTTCACGGAAAGCTCTGCATAGGTCTTTTGAGCAGCTTTTTCAACTTTAGACGTTTCAGAGGAAACATCCATTTTGTTTTCAGTCTTGTCCGACTTGCACGACATGAAACAGCAAACTGGTATTGCCGCAATCAGAAGTTTATTCATCATCATTTTCATATTTAGCACCATTTATAATTGTATTTTCAAATTGAACGGGATCAGAATTCTTTATGGAAACCGGCTCTTCCACTTTTTTGATATGCACATTGGTGAGTGTCACGTCCTTTACAGGGTTAGCCTCCCTTCCATGGATCAGTACACCATACTCCCCTCCGTTTTCCACTTCTATATCTTTCAGGTGCACTCCTTTGATGGTTGGCATAAACTCACCTTCCTGGTTGGCATACGTTCCGTAATGGGTGTTGATTTTTAGCACAGCCTCTTTTACCTGACCAATTTTGACATTCCTGAACCAGACATTCTCAACAAAGCCTCCACGAAGTGTATTGGTTTTAATTCTAAATGCCCTGTCAAGATTAGGACTGTCCATAGTGCAGTTCCTGACATATACATTCCTTATCCCGGCAGACATCTCGCTGCCCATCACTACACCACCATGTCCGTCTTTCATCTTACAATTTTCAATGACAATATTTTCGCTGGGAATATTTACCCTGCGTCCGTCCCAGTTCCTTCCTGATTTTATAGCTATGCAGTCATCACCTGTATCAAAAGTGCAATTGGTAATGTGTACATTTCTGGAATATTCGGGATCGCAACCGTCATTATTAGGTCCATGACTTACTACAGTGACACCATCGATGGTTATATCTTTAGACTTTACCGGATGCAGTACCCAGAAAGGTGCGTGAGTAAAGGTTACGCCTTTGACCAGTATACTTTCACACTCAAAAGGCTGAAAAAATGATGGTCTGAGCTGATATCCTTCTCCAAAAACCCGTTCTGCGACAGGCACGTCCTCCTCGCTCATTTTCCATAGCCTGGGCAGGTTATGCTCATCCTGTTGCCGGGGCGCTCCTTCTTTATAGCCATAGACGTCTTTACCACACCATGGCCACCAGTTGTTGTTACCAGCCTGGCCGTCAAAAGTACCGCTACCGGTAATGGCTATATTTTTTTGCTGATAGGCATAAATAAGCGGAGAATAATTCATGAGCTCCATGCCTTCATAAGAGGTGTGTACTACTGGTAAATAGGCTTTTTGATCTTCCGTAAAAAGAACCACTGCCCCTTCCTCCAGGTGGAGGTTTACATTACTTTTTAAATGGATGGGTCCCGTAAGAAATTTCCCCCGGGGTACCAGCACTTTGCCCCCACCTGCTTCAGCACAGCTTTTGATAGCCTTTGCTATGGCTTCGGAGTTATCTTTTTCGCCATCCCCAACAGCTCCATAATCCATAATATTAAATGTAGTGTCGGCAAACTGAGGAATTCTGATGTTGCCAATGATCTCATCTGCCTCCGCAAAAGGATCCGTTGTAGGTTGCTCACTGGCAGCAGGTTGCTCCTGTCCACTCTCCCTCTTTTCACTGTTGCACCCGGACAGCAGGCTTCCTAAAAAAAGTGAGCTTATTACAAGGGTTTGATAACTTTTTCTCATGTTGCTAAGACTTCTCTGCATCTTCTTCTCAAGTGTTTTAAAAAATTACATTCATATCCGGCTTTAAATGAAGTAGTCTCAAGAGCCAGTAACAGGCTCCTGAGACATACCTCACTCATCCATAAAACTATCTTTAGCGAACGATCAGCCTTATTTTTTTCAAGCTGCGTTCGGTATTCTGCATACTTAATATATATACTCCATTGTTTAATTTATCATTTTCATAGGTAATGGTGTTTATCCCTTTACCATATCGGGCACGACCGAACTCACCCACCACTCTACCTCTCATATCGTAAAGTTTGAATGACAGATCTTCAT
This sequence comes from Fulvivirga kasyanovii, assembly GCF_009711405.1. Lineage (GTDB taxonomy): Bacteria > Bacteroidota > Bacteroidia > Cytophagales > Cyclobacteriaceae > Fulvivirga > Fulvivirga kasyanovii. The sequence continues at coordinate 11,481 of NZ_SMLW01000571.1, forward strand.
CTTTCTCTATACTGAATGTCACAGACACTGATCCGCTAGATGGATTAGGATAAGCCTCAAAGTCAGTCAAAACCTCAGCTTCTGATACCAGTGGCTCGCCGGCTTTTCTGGCTGCCGTGGAAGAAGGCACTGAAATTTTCCCTACCCCAACATTTGCCGGAACATTGGAGGCCACCGTATTGACATTATCAACTGAATATTGATATGGCAATGTCGATGAATTCCACCAATCGCAACCGGTTTGAGAAATCACTACATCTCCGGTTGAACCCGTGAACAGGTTACCGCTCTCACAGATGTATCCGTTTGGCATGCCGTCTACCGGAAATTTATCAGTAGACATAGGCAGTTTCACATTATTGTAGTGACATCCCTCAACCAGTGCATGTGCACCTACACGTGCCGCAATACCATAATCTCCAATACCATCAAAATAGTTATTGAACATATGGATAGCTCCATATCTGATACTGGGATTTCTTCCATCTGTGTTTTTGAAATAATTGTGATGGTAAGTAATTCTCATCTGGCTGTCCGTAGCCTGCTGACTTGAGCTATTCGTATGTCCTATCAAAGAGCATTTCATATGGTCATGGAGATAAGACCATGACACAGTCACATACCTTGATCCTTTTTTGATATCCAAAAGGCCATCGTAAGTATCTACACCTATACCGTCTCCGATTTTGCTGTGGAGTTCGCAATGGTCTACCCATACGTGGCTGCAACCGTCAATGGTAAGTGCATCATTCGGATAAAGTACCTCCCTGATCTTGATATTTCGAACAATTACATTGTTATAGTCCCTGATGTTCAGCCCGATGTTCTGTAGCTCTGCCGTGCTTCCAAGGCCAAGAATAGAAATGTTGGCTCCCCTTTTTATAGTTACCAAAGTACTGGATGATGAGCTGATCCTTCCATTGATATATACAATTTCAGCATTATAATTATCTTCCCGGGATGCTGCCCATGCCTCCAGCTCTGCCAGGTTGCTGATGGTGATCACATTACCACCTTCTCCTCCTGTAGTGGTGGATATGCCGTCTCCCGGCACAGTGGCAAAACCTATCATTTCCGTGTTGTCCACAGAACCGGAGCTAACCGGTCTGGCGCCGGCAGCATTGGAGTTTACAAAATCACCATTTTCGTTCCTCCCTTTGATCCAGTAGTAGTATTGCGTGCCATTATTAGCAGTTTCATCATTATAGCTGTTGACACCCGCACTTACTACGCCTATGCGCACACGACCGGCCGGGTCACTATCCGTATCGCGATAAATTTCCTGATTATAACCATTTCCCAAACCGTTGGAAGTCCATGTCAGGGCAACCTGCCCGTCGCCGGGAGAAGCTGACAGATTAACGGTAGCTGACGAGCTTGTACATGAGGCACTAGAAACAGAAGGCCCGGTTAACTGGATATAATCAATATTTCCCAAACCGTTTCCGGTGGTGGAGATAATACTTATATCATTGGTTCCATTGGCAAGATTGATGTTGGCCGAAACAGTTGACCAGCTAGACCACGCGCCTTTCGCCGGCATGCCCAGACCTGAAACGGCTATATTGCCATTAACCAGGATATTGGCAGGCCTGTCTGATGTAGAGCCATTGGCGTAGCGAATCTCTATACTGGCTTGTCCGGCAGTCGCACTGACCTTGTAATGTATACCACTTCCCGAAATGTTCTCAGTATCAGCAAAACCAGAACCTGTAAATCCGCTGTGAATATTATCTATCATGCCATCGACGCTGCAAAATCCGGCTTCGTTTTCCTGCAAAGTTATCGTACCATCGTTGTCCTGTGGTGGATTGCTGTCCCCACCTGAAAACTCTATCCAGTCGATGTCAGCACTCTCACCGTCGGCATTGGTAATAAGTGTAATGGTATTATCTCCTGATTGCAGGTTTGCAGTAAAAGCTGTGGTTGCAAATTCACTTCCACCTGTTTCAGGAAGCGACACAGTCTGGCGGCTACCATTCACATCTATATCCACGGAAGGATTCATAGATGCTTTTCTGGTATACCTCAAGGTTACCGTATATTGGGATGAAGAAGCAGAATAACTCCAGACGATACGCTTATCCGGATCATTGCTTAAATTAACAGCTTGCCCGTTATCGGCATTGCTATATGATTTTAATGAACCGTCATACGAGATCAAACGCGAATCCGTATCCTCAATGCGGTCTCCATCGCCGGTCGGAGGAGGTACATCCTGAGTAAACACCGCTGTAACAGATTTATCTGAATTCATAAGTACTGAAACTGTAGTGTTGCTACCACTGGCATCTCCTGTCCAATTGCTAAAAGACCAGCCCTGGGCAGGTGTGGCTGATACAGTGGCTGTAGTGCCTTCATCATAGGTACCCGCGCCTGACACGGTTCCGGATCCCGACACATTGGTAGTTAAAGTATAGGTATCCCCCGATGGTGGTGGAGTTGAACCTCCATATTCTACTGCTCCAAGATCAGGTGCTGATCCATTAGAACTAACCCCGGATGCACTGCACCCGTTATCGATAAGGGCGCTTGACGAGGCCAGGTTTAAAAAGCCATTGGATGTAGGGTTCGAGTCTGGCCCTGGTGTCAACGTCTGAAAATCGGAAGAGCTGGCTGAAATAGTCCAGTTGGTATCCGTATCGTCAAGTGCATTGCAAGATAGTGGAGCATCTCCGACAATCCTGTCCGTATGTCCTCCACTGAGAGTCACACAGTTTCTGAAAGTGTGAGAAGCATTGTCTCTTGTGTGGTAGTTATAACCATCGTTGTTGTAGGAAGTAAGATTGTAAAATTTAATATTTCCTACGTTACCATTGTCAGTAAAACCATGCTTACCATTGTTATACGCGATACACCTGCGAAGCTCATGGTCAATGTTGTGGGCAGAAGAACCCAGCTTGAAACCGTTCTTGTCGCCACCGCCAGAGGTAGTACCGTCGGTAAGTGTTCCGTTGTTATGGGCGATACAGTTTTCAAATAGTATTTTACCAATCGGGCCGGTATCGGATTTGGTATAAAGGTCCCAGCCATCATCAATGTTGTGATGTGATACGCAGTCGCGAAATACATTTCCGGTGCCGGAAGTCAATTTTGCAGCAAAACCATCGGCATCTTCATTGTCCGGGTCTTTATTATCATAAGCCTCGCAACCAACAATGAGATTGTTGGAAGGCCATTGACTGATGCTGTTAGCGCTTGTGCTGTACCGGCTCAGTTGAAGCCCGGTATCATTGTTCCTCCTGAAAATACAGTTTTCAATGATGTTGTTATTTCCTGAGAGCAGCATACCATTGTCTCCTGCCCTTTCAATAGTTATGCCTTTCCAGTGCCAATAATCACCATCCAGCACAACACCACGGTTGGATGAACTTACCGAATTATTAAATTGTAAAACCGGGGTCTCTCCGGAGTAAGCAAAAACATGAATTCTTGCACTTGAACTTCCGTTTTTTGTAATTACAAAGGGTGTTGTTGCAATGGCATGAACACCACCTCTCAGGTAAATGTAATCCCCTGCCGAGGCTTCATCAACAGCCTTTTGAAGGGTTGCAAACGGACTTGAAACAGATGTTCCCGAATTGGAATCGCTTCCATTAGTAGCCACGTAGTAGTCAGTTCCCCTGACATACGTCCAGGAGAAGAAGAGTAAGAGCGCTACTATCAGTGTGTTGGTTTTCATAGTATATGGGGTTAGGTTGAAAATGATGATTATTATAAAGTCACATAGACAACTATTTAGTTTTAGTTATTAAATACCAGGGTTGTTCCGGCATAGGGGAGCCGGCTTGAAGTATATTCTCCAGCGTGTATTTTGCTGCTTCTGATGCCTGGAGCTGATGGGACCATGAGACTCTGCTCTCGGGTTTATACCCTGGTCCGGTGCAGTTATATTCAGCATAGAATGCATGATTATCCTCTTCACCAGACCACCTGCTCCATCCCTCCTTAACTACATGGTCGCCGATAACCGATTCCACAAAAACGGTTTTGGCATATTTCCTCCAGGGCCTTCCCAGATAAACCTGGTTTACCTTTTCATCCGCAGTAAGGTTGCAGTGTATAAAGACATACCCAAAGGGCTGACCCTGAGGTGTAGAAGCAGCAGTGACATAAGAATCAGCTTTGCTGTGAATAGTGCAATTGGTGAATAAGACGGTGGCGTTACCAAAAATAAAATCGGTAGTCCCTTCAATATGGCAGCGATCAAAGTACTGCCTGAAACCTTCTCCCGATGTATACAAGGTATCCTGGTTCCCTTTGATAGTGCAGTTTTCAATCACTGCTTTGTCACCATTTACCGACAGTGCAATGGCTTGTCCCACATTACCGGCAGTATTTTGAATGGTAAGATTGGCAGCATAAAAGTTATTGGCTTCCACTGATAGAGTTGCTGTATGGAAAGTGCTGTTCCTCCCCAGATCTATCTTCTTAAAGTGGTCGTCGTAAGTAATAATAGTTTTCTCCCGGTCTTCACCGATCAATGATACATGAGGGTTCCATGAGTATATCCTCACCTTTTCCCTGTAGGTGCCATTCTTAATTTCGATAATTACCCGCTGATAGGGAAATGCTTTTGAACTATTGATAGCTTCCTGAATACTGGTGTAATCACCACTTCCATCCTGAGCTACTACTTTATAATAATCTGTTGCGAAGGTTTCAGTACAGTCCGACCCTGCCCTACTCTCCATGGCGTGCGCCAATGCAGCACAGCAATTCAGAAAACACATTATCAAAAATATCCTTTTATTCATGAGGTATTATTTTTTATAGGGTGTGTTTAATCCGGACAAACAGATCGGGCAGTCATGATCCATCTGTCCGGAAAACCTTATCAACTATTGTTCAAAGAGCATACTTACTGATATGCCGGGTTTTGAGGAAAATCATTGTTTTGGTTTAAATCCAGCGCTTCCAGAGGAATCGGCCTGAGTATTTTCAATTCACCATTTGCTCCTACGAAATTACTCTCCTCTATCAGGTAATGATGCTCCGAAGCCCTTTCCACCAGAGTCCCTGTTCGCTTAAGATCAAACCACCTGTGGTACTCACCCAGTAACTCACGTCCTCTTTCGTCCAGGATATAATCAATGTCAAAATCTGCCAGCGTGGCATCAGCAACCCCTGCCCTGTTTCTCACTTCGTTTAGCCTCATCAGGCCTGTTGCAGGATCACCGCTTTGCAGATAAGCTTCTGCTGCTATCAGGTAAGTATCTGCCAATCGTGAAAGGATGATATCCCTGGAGCTAACCCTTCCATCGCCAAACAATGATTTGGGATCGTCAAATTTGCGAACAGGAATAGTTTCATAATCAAAATTTCGGCTAACCGAGGGTACATAATCACCATACGGATGAATTTCAGCTACCGGATACTCAGCCTCATAAGCAGCCAGATCTTCCGGAGTGCTCGCCCACTTGGGAGCGTAAAATTCAGTTACTGTAAGAGAACTATGGTCTTCTACCTCAAAGAAGTCATAGTAACGCTCGTAAACTTTAGTCATAAAGGTGCCCTCCCATCGTGCATCGCCTTCATCAAAAAGGTCTATGGCATATTGGGTCGGGCATAATGTGTAAGTTCTGTACGGGGCATCTCCTGCAGACTCTGAACCTCCCTGATATGGACCAAAAAAGCTGGGCTGCATATTTCCAAGTTCTGTCGGGTCGGCGCTGATTGATGCCTGATCATATTGAACTGAGAAGATCACCTCTTCATTCATCTCATTGCCGGGAGCCCACAACTCTCCAAACGGAATAGTCAATGCCTGTCCTGCAATGGCATTATCAGCATATGTCGCTGCTTTGGAAAAATCATCCGATGCAGCAAAAGCTTCGTAGCCACGGGTAAGGTGCACTTTTGCAAGAAGGTGCTCTACCGCGCGTCTGGTCACTCTTCCGTCATATGCTCCCGTTCCTACATTTTGCAACGCCGCTTCCAGCTCCGTTATGATAAATGCATATATTTCTTCCGCACTGTTACGGTCAAAAGAGAGTTCAGGACTGGAAATGTAATCCTCTACGAGACTTACTCCTCCATAGGTTTGCACCAACAGAAAATATGCATTGGCGCGAAGGTATTTCACCTCGGCTATCCTTTGGCTTAACGTGCTGGTTTGCTCAGTCAATTCCCCATAGTGAATGGCCATATTGGCTGTCTGAATAGCTTTATAGCACGAATTGTACAAATCGGCTATACCTTCTGATGCTGCATTAAGCTGGGTATACTGGCTCAGGCCGGGAGGCTCTGCGTTTCTGCCTTCCGCATACATATCGGTACCGGCACAGAAAATATAAGGCTCTCCTCCATAAATCTCCCTCAGTTGGGCATAGTTGGCATTCACCAGTGATTCAAAGCCTTCTGCGGTTACATAAAAATCTTCTGCAGTTACGTTTGACTTATTTTCCTCCTCAAGAAAATCGCTGCAGGAAGACATTATAGTGAGGAGCGCTAGTATTGATAATATATTTTTCATCTCTCTCATTTTAGAATTTTACACTTACGCCAAACTGATAGGTAACAGAACTTACTCGACCGATATTAAAATCAGCCGCAGCCCATTCGGGGTCATATCCATCATAATCAGTGAAGACAAATGGATTTAACACATTGGTGTAGACACGGCAACTTCTAAGTCCCAGCTTTTCGGTCAGGCTATTCGACAAGGTGTAACCTAAAGCTATGTTTTTGACTTTTACAAAAGATGCATCTCTGTAATACCCTACACCATCATTTCTCCAATATGACCCTTCATTTCTGGGCTGCGGATAGCTGTTTGAATATTGTGCCGGCAAGCCTGCATCATTGGCAGGTACATACCAGTCTATATCAAGTTTTTGACGTCCTCTGTCCCGTGTATTGGTAAAGTTTTCGTGAAACGGGCTGTACACAAACACGCCCTGATTGGTAATGATCGATGCTGAAAGATCAAAATTACCCACCGTGAGCCTTGAAAACACACTGCCTGTCCAGTCAGGGTTTGACGACCCCAGGATAATCCGATCCTTGTCCGGATCATATTCTCCATTACCGTCTACATCCAGTAGTTTCTCCTGTCCTTCCTGCATGCCATATTCCGCGGCTTCAGTACCCTCATTAGCCTGCCATATACCGATAAATTTATAGTTATAGTGAGCATCGATGGATTCGCCTATGAAAAGGCCGTTCCCTACATCATCCACTTCATCCTGTCCGTAAATAGACTTGATCTCATTGGTATTTTTGGTAAATGTAAACGTAGTCTGCCACGAAACCTTCTGCGTACTGATGTTGGTTGTGGTCAAGGCCAGCTCCACTCCCTTGTTGTTCACGGAGCCTACATTCGCCCTGATGGTTTCCCAGCCTGATTCCCTGGGCAGTTGCTGCTCCAACAACAGTTCATCCGACAGACGATCGTAAACATCTACACTACCGGTTATCCTGTTCTCAAGCACTCCGAAATCCAATCCCACGTTGAGTTCTTTTGTCTTTTCCCAACCCAGTGCTTTGTTGGCCAATGCTGATGGCAACCATCCGTTGGCATTGGTTCCGTTAAAGTCGTAGTAGGTTTGAAGGTCAAGACCATTTTGCGTCGAATATGGTGCTATGATATTGTTTCCTGTAAAACCATAGCTGACCCTTAACTTCAGGTTGGTCACCACTTCCTGGTCCGCCATAAAAGCTTCTTCGCTTACCCTCCAGGCCACGGCTCCCGAAGGAAAGTTGTCCCAGCGATTAGTTTCTGACAACAAAGAAGAACCGTCCCAACGACTGGACAAGGTCAACAAATACCTGTCCTTAAAAGCATAGTTTACACGTACAGCATACGAACTTAGGGTCTGCTTGGTAAAACCTGAACCTAAAGTATAGGTTCCCTGGTCTCCTGATCCTAAATTGTAGAAACTTGTATTAAAGGGCATGTATCTTGAGCTTGAAAAGGAAGTTTCTGTAGTGCTGTAGAAAATACTCTGCAGCCCTAACAGACTTACAGTGTGGTCATCTCCAAAGTCCCTGTTAATATTGAATTGGTTGTCCCACGTGTAGTTAAAATTTTCCGATTTAGAAACCTCAGCAGAAGCCAGGTCCCTGTTGTTTACACCCATATTGGTTTCAGCTCCCCAGGATTTTCCTCTTCTGGAAAGGTCAGCACCACCAGATATTGTTGATTTGAAGCTAAGCCACTCCACAGGGTAGTACTGCACAAATATGCTTCCGACACCATTCCACCTTCTGATATTGTCTACAGAGTTCTCGATTTCCAAAAGTGGGTTGTAGGTACTGGTTTTGTTAATCAGAAAATCACCCTCTTCATCAACCAGTTTTCCTGGCAAAGGAAATAATTCACCATCCAATCCGTATGGGGAAAGAAAAGGATTAAGCCTGAAGGCCTCTCTCATAGCCAGGTCACTACCCAGGTCCTGATCGGTCAAGGCCATGGTAAAATTGGCACCTGCTGAAAACTTCTCATTAATATTATTCAGCAAACCGAACTTGAAAGTGTACTTATCCAGAGATTCGTTCTCGATGTTTCCGGTTTCGTTCTGGAAACCAAGGCCAAGATTATAAGATATGCCATTACCTGAAGTCCCTGAGGCTGAAAGGTAATGATTTTGCTGGATACCTGTTTTAAGCACTGCATCATACCAGTCAAATGTTTCATTATTATTAGCCCTTTGTTCCAGGAGACTATTGCCCGTACCAATGACAGCGTCATATAAAGTCTGTTCTGTAACGGTGCCTGTATCAGGATCTTCCTTGGCCGTTGCCAGATAAGCGGACTGGTGATAGTACCACCATTTCTCCCCGCTCATCATATCCGGCAGGCGGGCAGGATCTTTAATACCCACAAAGCTGTCAAAGGAAAAGTTAATTCCCGGTTTGGCTGTTGCTCCACTTTTAGTAGTTACGATAATAACACCATTTGAACCTCTGGAACCATAAATTGCGGTGGAAGAAGCATCTTTCAAGATGTCAATTCTTGCAATATCCTGGGGGTTCAGAAAGTCAATGCCGTCTGTTGGTACACCGTCCACCACATAAAGAGGGTCGGCATCAGAACTCATGGAATTTTTACCTCTTATGCTAATATCAAAGCCGTCGCCGATACGCCCGGTAGATGATGAGATCTGTACTCCGGCCACATTTCCCTGAATGGCTTCCACCGGATTGGTGAAATTTCGTTCGGTAATACTCTCCGCCTCTACACTTCCCACTGAACCGGTAACATCGGATTTCTTTTGTTCGCTATATCCAATCACTACCACTTCATCGAGCGTTTCAGAGTCTACCTCCATGGATACATCTATGGTAGACCTCCCGTTAACGGCAACCTCCTGATCGGCAAAGCCTATATACGTCATTAATAAGGTAGCATTGTCTGTGGTTAACCGGAGTTCGTAAGTACCATCATAATTAGAAATAGTACCATTGACTGAACTGCTGATAGTAGAAAGTTCTACGATGTTGACGCCCGGTAAGGGTGCTTTCGTTTCTGCATCGATCACGATACCTTTTACCGTGAGTCCTTTTTGTGCGTACACCTGACCGCCGGTAAAAAGGGTCAGAAGAAAAATAAATGATGCAAGCCAGTTCCCGGGCTTCATCATTAGGAAGTTGGTTTTCATGGGGCAAGTTGTTTAAAATTATTTCGGTTTTAACAAATTCATCCTATACTCAATCGATACGAGCAATATGCATATCGACCAAAAAGCTTACGACGTGCGCCATCAGATTTGGCGGCTGAAGCTATGTTAATTTTGATATTACTTGATTACTTGGGTCATCTTCTTAGGTATTCATTCGGTGATCTGAGTATATAGCCTGCAGACCACCAAATAAAATACCCCCTATTCTAACTATTTACCACCCACAGAGCTGAAAACCCAAACCCAAAAAACGGATTTTCATTCAATCCCGGATTG
>NZ_SMLW01000002.1 GCF_009711405.1 Fulvivirga kasyanovii
AGATTGTTGAAGAAGCCGCTAAAGAACTTAATAAAACAAGGGCTACAGGTGGTAATATAAGGATAGATTATGAGCTACGGGGCAGGGACATACCCGGCAGGGAGATGTTTTACTACGCTTACCGTGAGATGGAGGCCATGCTATCAGGCCAGCAGCCCCTAAGCCTGAAAAAAGCCGTGTTCTTGTATGAAAAAGCTTATAAC
>NZ_SMLW01000324.1 GCF_009711405.1 Fulvivirga kasyanovii
CTAATACAGCATACCGAGTCACTATTAGCCTCTCTGCCCGTGGTTTCTGCTTAAACTTCTTTCATCACACTCAATCAGGAGACCCCAAATCTCCGCTGCGCTGCGTTTGGGGTGACGTGTTAGGGGCTCCGCTTACACTTCGAAAATCACGAAATTATGCCGGTGTTTGTTTTTTACTGCATACCCGCGCGGTTAAAACAGAAATTGAATTTTTTGCCATGTCCAAATTTTCGCACAGCTTGCCTACTGCCTTTGCCGATTGCCTACTTTACTGCTTCCCAGCCAATGTCTCTCGCAGAGGAATCGGCGTCTTTAGAAGCAGAATTGCATTCGCTGACATCACCCACTCTCAAAACCGTCATCCCTTGAATTTTCTTAGTTGAAGGCTATTTCATCGCTGCATGAGTTGAAAATATCAGGGATCTCCTTGATCCGGAGCACAGCCTGAACCTAATACAGCATACCGAGTCACTATTAGCCTCTCTGCCCGTGGTTTCTGCTTAAACTTCTTTCATCACACTCAATCAGGAGACCCCAAATCTCCGCTGCGCTGCGTTTGGGGTGACGTGTTAGGGGCTCCGCTACACTTCGAAAATCATGAAATTATACAGGTGTTTGTTTTATTTGTTACTGTATGCCTGCACGGTTAAAAACAGAAACTGAATATTTTGCAAAGTCAAAATTTCGCCCAGTTTGCCTATTGCCTTTGCCGATTGCCTACTTTTCCTGACTACTTCCGGGACGAGTTTCTGGCAGAGGAGAGGGCTCGGCACCTTTGAGGACTCGTTTTGTTGCCTACTGCCTTTGCCTACTGCCTACTGATTTAGCGTATTTCAAAAGCCCAATAATTTTAACCGCCTTTACCACATCCCATTGCATAGCGGCCAAAATGCTGTGCACGGCAAGAAGTTCCCGGCTTAAAGGCGCCTGCTCTGCAGCACTAAAGTGGTCAATAAGCGCTATGGCATGATCATACCCATGTACTTCAAAAGTTTCCAGCACTTCAACTGAGAGCTCTTCTCCTGTTTTATTCCGGTGCTTGGGGGCATAGCCCAACTGGCCTACCATGGCTTCTGCCACAGCCCAGGTCGACCATGGGTTTTGGCCGGTTATGAGGTTCCCGTCCTTCACAACCTGCTCCAGGTACATGTATCCTTCCTTGAAATCGGCACCATTTTCTATCAATTTATCCTGAAGCAGAAACGGAAATATTGACCGTGCATCTTTGATCAGGAAAAGCTCTTCCTGATTGGTAAAAGCACTTACAGACCTTCCTCTCAAAAGATAATGTCCATTGTTTAATTTCACGTTGACCAGCGCCGCCGGCCCATGGCATACGGCACCAACCACTTTTCCCTCTTCATGGTACTGGCGCACAATGGATTGTATGTGCTGGTTTTGAGGAAAATCAAACAAGGTTCCTTTACCGCCTACAAAGTAGATCGCCTCATAATCATCCGGATTAACATCCTGCATGGGAAGAGTATTGCTGACCTTGTTTTGGGCAACGGTATCATTCAAAAAGGCATGGTCAAACCTGCCCATATCTTCATCATCAATTACCACGGGAGGTTTCCCACCTGCAGGGCTTGCCACATCTACCTCAAACCCATTGGCCACAAATACATAGTAGGCTCGGGCCAGTTCCGACATTTCATAGCCTGTTGCCTTCCCGCTTTCACCCATGGTACCACAACTGGTAACCACGGCCAGTATCTTACCACGATATGGAGGCCTGTTTTTCATAACATAAGACAGGTCGCCGGGAGTGGTGGACTCCATATTTAAAAGTGCAGAGTCAATAGGATGGAGCAGGCTCATAAACCAGTATCCAAAACCAACAACTGCCACAATCAAACCTGTAAAAACTATTAATGCTCTCTTAATGATTCGTTTCTTCCTTGACATAATATTTGCTATTTTTTTAGCAAATGAGGCTTTATGTGAGGACAAAGTCTTTCAAAATGATCATTTCGAAAGATTAAAAGATCATTTCAATACCTCTTTCCGGTAAGTTAAAGGCGTTTTGCCGGTTTGCTTTTTAAAGGCAGTATTAAAGCTGGAGATACTGTTGAAACCTACATCATACGCTATGGCAGCGATAGTGTGATGGGCATACTTTTCATTGCCAAGCATGTTTGCGGCCTCTGTGATCCTGAAATTATTAATGAAGCTGTTGAAATTCCTTTGGCTGCTTTTGTTGATTACCATAGACAGTACCTGGGTACTTACCTTCAGCCGGTCGCTCAATGATTTCAGGCTAAGGTCTGCCTGCTTGTAAAAAGCCTGCTCATTCATCAAATGCATAACCTTGGCGTACAGCTCTTCACACTGCTCATCAGAAAGAGCAGTGGTCTGGTATTTGGCATGGTTTATTTTCTGCATGTATCCTTTGCGGATAACAATAAAACTGACGGTATAGGCTACGATGGAATACAATACCGGTCCTATAATATAAGGTACTTGTTCATCAAACAGGTTAAGCACATAAACCACCCAGATGATCAGGAGGCCAAGAAACAATAACCTCAGAAATTGAAAGACCTCAGCATCAAGCCCTTCTTTTCTTTGCTTTGATGCATAATAATAGCTTATGACGAGATATGCCAGAAAGTGCAGATAATAGGCTACAAAGGCAGAAACAAAAAATGCCATAGGTAACACGGTCAGATGGCTTTCTTCTATCCACAGGCCAAAGCCAATGGCTATAGGAAGAGGAATGAAATGTAGCATATGTACAGGCCTGAGCTTAAAATCCTTGCGGCTACACGACAGAACAAACAAGTAAACCAAAGGCCCGAGGGCGAAAATGGAGCCCAATCCTGTAAAGATAAATTTGACATCAAGATTTTCTGTAAACTCCAGAAAGACTGATTTGCCAATTCTGAATGACAAAACGATCAGCAATAGTCCGAGCAGTTTATTGGCCAATGTATTGCCTTTCGGATATGTCCATAAGAAAACAGCCAGGAACAATCCGTGGACAACTCCAAGGCCACTCAATATAATAAGTATAATATCTGCGGTAGGCATTGGCGCAAATTAATCAAAATGAGGAGAATAGGGTAGTAGATCCCCTTACCATTATTGATAAACACATTGCAGGTATAGCTTTTGTCTATAATGGTATAGTTTTTTAGAATCAATAAAACTGGCTCCCGGGCCTATAAAAGGGTATATTTAACTAATGAATTACTAAGTATTGTCGACAACCCTCTTAGTGCTATGGTTTATGACCTCTAACCTCAAAACTTTATCAATATGGAAAACGAAAAAAACAGAAATGTAGCCACTGACAGCCCGGTTTGGGACACAAATGAATCAAAGAAGACATGCCCTTTTATGAGCGGGGCTGTCAAGTTCACTGCCGGTCATGGTACCTCCAATCGCGACTGGTGGCCCAATCAGTTGAACCTGAAAATTTTGCACCAGCACTCTTCCTTGTCTAATCCTATGGGAGAAGACTTCAACTATGCAGAAGAATTTAAAAGCCTCGACCTGAAAGCTGTAAAGCAAGACCTCTATGATTTAATGACCGACTCCCAGGAATGGTGGCCTGCAGATTACGGACATTATGGTCCGTTCTTTATTCGCATGGCCTGGCACAGTGCCGGTACTTACCGTATAGCAGATGGCCGTGGTGGAGCGGGCTCAGGCTCGCAGCGTTTTGCACCCCTTAACAGTTGGCCTGACAATGCTAACCTCGATAAAGCACGTCTGCTGCTTTGGCCAATCAAACAAAAATATGGCAAAAAGATCTCCTGGGCCGACCTGATGATCCTCGCAGGTAACTGTGCTCTTGAGTCTATGGGATTCGAAACCTTTGGCTTTGCCGGAGGACGTGAAGACGTGTGGGAGCCGGAGGAAGATATCTACTGGGGTTCGGAAGGAGAGTGGCTTGGCAATAAGGAACGTCACGCCGGAGATGTACTGGAAAATCCTCTTGCAGCCTCGCACATGGGTCTGATCTATGTAAATCCCGAAGGCCCCAACGGTAACCCTGATCCGGTTGAAGCGGCGCACCACATCCGCGAAACCTTTGGGCGTATGGCTATGAATGATGAAGAAACAGTAGCATTGATAGCCGGAGGGCACACATTTGGTAAAACTCATGGTGCTGCCGACCCCGGTGAATATGTGGGCAAAGAGCCGGCGGGTGCCAGTATCGAAGAACAAGGCCTGGGCTGGAAGAATACTTTTGGTAAAGGTAATGCCGGAGACACCATCACCAGTGGCCTGGAAGGAGCCTGGACGGCTACTCCGACACAATGGAGCAACAGTTTCTTTGAGAACCTGTTCAAATACGACTGGGAGTTAACCAAGAGCCCGGCCGGAGCACACCAGTACAGGCCAAAGAATGGAGCCGGAGCGGGTACAATCCCCGACGCGCATGACCCTTCTAAAAAACACGCACCATTCATGCTCACTACCGACCTTTCCTTACGAATGGATCCTGCCTATGAAAAAATATCAAGGCGCTTCTATGAAAACCCTGACGAGTTTGCCGATGCTTTCGCAAGGGCATGGTATAAGCTGACCCACCGTGATATGGGACCTCTTTCGCGTTATCTGGGTCCTGAGGTGCCGGAAGAGGAATTGATCTGGCAAGACCCCGTTCCCGCCGTTGACCATGAGTTGATCAATGATAAAGATATAGCCGATCTCAAAAGCAAATTGCTGGATTCCGGCCTGTCAGTTTCTCAACTGGTAACCACTGCCTGGGCCTCAGCCTCTACCTATCGTGACTCTGACAAACGTGGTGGGGCCAATGGTGCACGCATTCGTCTTGCTCCGCAAAAGGACTGGGAAGTGAACAGCCCTACTGAGTTGGCCACAGTGCTTAAAACATTGGAGGGGATACAGCAGGCATTTAATCAGGCACAATCTGGTAACAAAAAGGTTTCCCTCGCTGACCTGATCGTGCTGGGAGGATGTGCAGGTATCGAAAAGGCTGCAAAAAGCGCCGGACAGGATATTACAGTGCCTTTTGCTCCCGGACGTACAGATGCTTCCCAGGAGCAGACAGACGTAGAAGCATTTTCTATTCTTGAGCCCAATGCTGATGCATTCCGCAATTATCTTAGAAACGACAGCAGAGTATCTGCATCAGCAGAAGAAATGTTAATAGACAGGGCACAACTGATGTCACTTACGGCTCCAGAATTGACCGTTCTCTATGGTGGCATGAGGGTACTAAACACCAATTATGATCATTCTAAGCATGGAGTGTTCACTAAACGCCCGGAAGCGCTTACTAATGACTTCTTTTTAAACCTGCTGGATATGGGCACTACCTGGAGAGGTACCTCAGATGCCCAGTATGAGTTTGAAGGCCGTGACCGTAAAACCGGTGAAGTGAAGTGGACAGGCACACGAACAGACCTGATCTTTGGTTCAAATTCTGAACTCAGAGCGTTTGCAGAAGTCTACGCCTGTTCAGATGCGCAGGAGCGCTTCATTAAGGACTTTGTAAAAGTCTGGGACAAAGTGATGAACCTTGACAGGTTTGACCTGAAGTAAGGTATACAAAGCCATACGAGATGGGCTGTATAACAGGTCTGGTAGCACACCTGTCTTTATACAGCCCTTTATTTTTATTCAACTTTTAAATTTAGCTTCGAGGTGTTAATGATTTGTTAAACCTGTTTTGACATTCCATAGCCAGTATTTTTTT
>NZ_SMLW01000195.1 GCF_009711405.1 Fulvivirga kasyanovii
TGCCTGAGCAGATTGCTGCGGTGATGTCCAACATTGAAGCGCTGGAATTTGTTGTTCCTGAATTAGTGGAGGACAGAGAAGAGCAGTTGGCAGATGTAGTTTTTATGTCTATGGTTGATGGTACTATCGAAGAAAGGGAATACCTGCTCTGTCTTAATATTGCCGAGAGGCTGGGGTTGAAGAAATCGGATCTGGATGAAGTAATTGCCCTGGTAAAGAGGCTTTGGAGTAGAAATAATTAATTTACATTAAAATGTTGTTGTCATGATTGGATTTTTTGAACATCAGTACCTTGCTTATAAAAAGAACCACCTCAGTAACCTTATCGCTCTTGCCAAAGTAGATGGCCACCTGCACACTGAGGAAGAAAAAATGTTGTATAAAGTTGGTGCTAAATACGGTCTTAAGGATCGCCAGATCGCCTCGCTGATAAGAAGTGAGAAGGAGACCACCCTAAATGTGCCGGAAAGCCATGATCAGAAGATGAACCAGCTTTATGACCTGGTGATGATGGTTTATGCAGATGATGTTGTTGAAGACAGTGAAATTGAGTTTTGTGAGGAGTTGATGGCCAACTTTGGCTTTAAAAAGTCAGTAGTGAAGTGGATGATAGATATGTTTGATAAAGGAAATCCTCCCACACCGGAGGCATGGGAGGATTTGAAGAAGATTGCGGCAGAAAAATATGTTGCCTGACGGATTATTTATCAGATAATAGATAATCCGAAGAACTTGTCCAATACTGTATTTATAAATATAAGCGCCAGCAAAATAGGGGCGATGTACACCAGGATCAGGTTTATCACTTTTTCCATAAACGAACCTTTGTAACTCTCATTGCCCTCGCTGATCTCATCCGACAGGTTATGTGTCTTCCATTTTACAGCTATAAATATTGACATAAGACAACCTCCCAGTGGTAAGCTGATATCGGAGAATACTTCTGATACAAAATCTAAGAAAGATTTATCCCCGTAAAAACTCAGGGAAGAGAAAGCATCTACAGCACCTTGTGATAACATGCTAGGCAGCCCTACAATAAAAATGAAAGCAGCCAGCAGCCAAACAACAGCCTTTCTTGGGAGTTTTTTCTCGTCCACCAAATAAGCTACAGGAACCTCCAGTAGTGAAATGGTGGAAGTCAGTGCTGCAAAACAAAGCAACAGGAAGAAGCCACCACCAACGATTTTGCCAATGATAGGCCCCATGGCATTAAAAACACCGGGAAGGGCAACAAACACAAGTCCCGGGCCTTCTGAAGGGGTCTGCCCTTGCGAGAATACCAATGGGAATATCAACAGACCGGCCAGAAATGCCACCGATACATCCATGACGGAGATCATGGCTGCTGATGAAACAATATTTTGTTTTTTGTCAATATAAGATCCGTAAGTGATCAGGGCTCCCATACCCAGGGAAAGTGAGAAGAATGCCTGACCCAGTGCAGAATATATGGTTTCCAGGTTCAGTTTACTGATGTCCGGAAGCAGGTAAAATTTGATTCCTTCAATAGCGTTGTCCAGTGTTAAACTGTATACGATCAACCCTAAAAGGATCACATATAGCATTGGCATAAGTATTTTAGATGCTCTTTCTATACCGCCTGAAACACCTTTTACTACTATAAATGCCGTGATGATCATAAAACATACAGAAAAGAAAAGGTTATCCCAGATGTCACTTACGTAGCCACCGAAGAAACTTCTAAAATCTTCTGATTGTAAAAGGTTGCCAAAAGAAATTTCGAGGAAGTAGCCAAATGCCCAGCCTGCTACTACATTGTAGAATGACAGGATCATTATACCACACAATATTCCGAAAAGGCCAATCATGCCCCAGTTTTTTCCTCCGATTGATTTATAGGAGCCGTATGCATCCTTTTGAGCCCGCCGTCCAAT
>NZ_SMLW01000269.1 GCF_009711405.1 Fulvivirga kasyanovii
ACCAGTGCCTGCATGCTTGCGGGCCATCAGGTCGGCCGCAATATCAAACCCATTATTTCAAATATAAGCACTGATAGACAAGCTTTTTGAAGTATGCACAGCAGCACTTAATTCAAGGACGAATTAAGTGTGCCCTATAATTTATGTATTTGGAAATCATACACTGGCACAGTGTGCCAATCTAATTTAAAACCTGAAATTAATAACTTATGAGAATTTTTACCCATTTAGCACTATTGGTGCTGGGCATTCTATCTTTTGGGGTAGGTTATGCCCAAACCTCGGTGGTAGTGATCGACAAGATCAACAACCCAGCCGGCGACTATCCTGTAGGAAGTCAGGTATGTATATCATTCGATTTACATAATATCGGTCCCGATGCTACTATTAACGATATAACGGTTAATTATGAGCTTCCTGAAAGGCTAAGCTTTAAGACGTCTGGCTCAAGTGGTATATTTTCCGAATCCGCAGGGCTAGTCTCAGGAGTCCATAGCGGTTCAATAGCAGTCGGGGCATCAGTTACATACACCATGTGCTTTCAGATAGAGGAAGGAGCCTGCCCAGGATCAACAATCGGAGGGGGAGAAACCTGCTCTGCTCCTGAGGGCAGCCTGACCATCTCGGGAGGTTCTGAGCTTTCCCCGGGATTTCTACGATTTAAAGAATGGTCGCATTGGGGCGTCGGTGGCAGTGAAGATGTTGAAGCAGATAAGATCTCAAATTATTTTCCTTTGGGTCAGTTGAACCCGACATCCACCTGCAGCTCAAATACCGGAACTGCTACATCTGCCGATATAGAATTCTTCTATGATAATGATAATACCTCATTCGATTCGAAAATTAGCAGTTATTCCGGTAATGGAGACAGGATTACATGGGAATGGTACGGAATTATAGTGCCTGACGAGACTACCAATTACACATTCTGTGGTACTGCCATTGACGATGGCTGGGCCGCATGGATAACGGATGACTTCGACCCGGAAAGTGGGGATGTCCTAGACCCTACTGATATGAATCTGGTAGGTGAAGAGTTTCAATGGAATGGCGGTGGCACGGTAAATACGCCCAACTTTTCATTGGTCTGTGGAAGGCCTTACTTTTTCCGTATTGTTGTTTCCAGTAGAAACACATGCGTAAATGGTGCAAATTTTGGATACTCATCAATCACACTGGCTAAAACAAGTGCTTCTTGCACACAGGCGTGGGGAAGTATGATCTCTGAAAATATAGCTACTCCTCTGACGCTAAACTTAAATTGTGCTCCTGCCCAAGGCAATGAGCAGGTTACCATTAACGAAGACAGCGGTCTTTCAGTGTTTGATCTGGTTAGTAACAACACTGACCCTGACGGTGACCCTATTGCAGTTTCATTCCCGGAAGGCACAACAACCACGGCCGGCATAACTATAACTGACAATGGCAACGGCACAATTAATTATACGCCTGCGGCAAATTATTTTGGTCAGGACACCTTATTTTATACAGTCTGCGATAATATTAGTGTTGTTAATTGTGTTAGTGATACCTTGTTTATTACCATAAATCCGGTAAATGATGAGCCGTCGTTTACGAAAGGCGCAAATCAAACGGTAAACGAAGATGCCGGATCGCAAACAGTTACAGGATGGGGAACATCACTAGACAATGGAGCCTCTAATGAAAGTGACCAAACCTTATCATTTATAGTTACCAATGATAATAATGGCTTATTTAGCGTTCAACCCATAATAGATGCAAACGGTGTATTGACTTATACCCCTGCTGAAAACGCAAATGGTACCGCAACAGTTACCGTAATACTGAAAGATAACGGTGGCACTTCCAACGGTGGTGACGATACCTATGAGACGCAGACCTTTACCATTACTATTAGCCCGATAAATGACGCACCAGTAGCTTTTGATGATTCAAACAGTGTTGATGAGGATAATACACTGACGCTGACGGCAGCTAATGGACTACTTGCAAATGACACTGATATAGATGGTGATGCACTTACGGTAACCCTGTTTGAAGTTGAGGGCACAACGTATCCTGCCGGGACCACTGTTAATTTAAGTCAAGGTGATCTGACTGTTAATTTGGATGGCAGCTATTCATTTATTCCTGCCTCAGATTATAACGGAACGCTACCGGAGGTGACTTATACTGTCAGTGACGATGTATTGACGGATGAAGGCAGTTTAACTATCAGCATCAGCCCGGTCAATGATGAGCCCGTAGCGATTGATGATTCCAAAAGCACCGTTGAAAATACCACGTTAACTGTTTCTGCCGATAATGGAATCCTTGCCAATGACACTGATGTTGATGGCGATGCCCTTACAATTACTGAGTTTGAGGTTGGCGGCACAACATATCCTGCGGGCACTACCGCGAATCTAACCGAAGGCAGTCTAACCATCAATGGAGACGGTAGTTATACATTTGTACCTGCCACCGACTACACAGGTACCGTACCTCAAATAACCTACACCGTAAGTGATGGCCACGTTACAGATGAAGGAACCTTAACTATCAATGTTACCGAGATCGCCAATAATGCTCCTGTAGCCGTAGATGATACCAACAGTGTTGATGAAGGCAGTACACTGAGTGTTTCTGCGGCCAATGGCGTTTTAGCCAACGATACGGATGCCGATGGAGATGTTCTATCCGTTTCTCAGTTTGAAGTGGATGGCCAAACTTTCCCGGCCGGCACTACTGCCAATCTTACCCAGGGTGACCTTACCGTCAACGCTGATGGAAGTTATACTTTTGTTCCCGCTGAAAATTTCTCTGGTTCAGTACCTCAGGTAACTTACACAGTAGGTGACGGTCTGGATTCAGATGAAGGTACGCTTGACATCGTTGTAAACCCTGTAAACAAGGCCCCAGTCGCCGAAGATGGTACGATTGAAGTTGAAAACGGAGAAACTGTTACAGGCACCATAGCACCACTGGGTACTGATCCGGATGGCGATGCCCTGACTTTTGGCCTTGTTACAACACCTTCCAATGGTACGCTGGTTCTTAATGGAGATGGTGGTTATACCTATACCGCACCTGAAAATTTTAGTGGTACAATCACTTTTGTTTACGAAGTATGCGATGGTACTGTCTGTACCCAGGCCACGGTTACAATTACAGTAACCAGTGATGATACTGATAATGACGGGATTCCTGATGACGTGGAAGGAACAGGAGATACTGATGGCGATGGTACACCTGACTTCCAGGATACGGATAGTGATAATGACGGAATACCTGACGATGTGGAAGCAGGTGATGACGGAAATAATCCTGTAGATACTGACAATGACGGTACCCCTGACTATCTGGATGAAGACAGTGACAATGACGGAATACCTGATAGTGAAGAGGCCGGTAATGATCCTACAAACCCTGTAGACTCCGATAATGACGGTCTTCCTGATTACAGAGACCCTCAAGATGATACAGATGCTGAGGTTTTTATTAATCAACAAGTTTCTCCTGACGGGGATGGTGTAAATGACTTTTGGGAAATAGAAAGCATTGAGCAATACCCTGCCAATAACGTGAAACTATACAACAGGTGGGGCAACCTGATCTTTGAGCAAGACGGGTACAATAATGCTGATAAAGTCTGGACTGGTAACTCCAATTCCGGATTACTACTTCTTGGCGACAGGCTTCCTTCCGGTACGTATTTCTACGTCATTGACCTGGGAGATGGT
>NZ_SMLW01000123.1 GCF_009711405.1 Fulvivirga kasyanovii
TTAGGGGCGTTATTTTTTAGCCTTAACGCAGCAAACGCCCAACAAGACGCGCAATTTTCATTTTACATGAAAAATGCCCTATACTATAATCCTGCTTTTGCAGGTACTGAGGGTGTTACGCAATTAACCTTGTTACATCGTACGCAGTGGGCTGGCTATAAATCATCATTTGATGATGGGGGAGCACCTAATACGCAGGTTTTTAGTATGACTACCCCGATATACAGGTTTAGGAGTGGCTTTGGTGCGCATGTGGTGAATGACAACCTGGGACCGGTAAATAATCTTGAGGCTCAACTCTCTTATGCTTACCATTTGGGAATTAAAGATTCCAAACTAAGCTTTGGGGTAAGAGTGGGAGTTTTCTCTCAATCGATAGACAAAGGGCAGTACAGGCCTATAGACGAGGGAGACCCTGTTATTATCGAGAGTTCTGATTCTCAGGTAAGACCGGATATGGCTTTAGGAGTATATTATCGATCTGAAAAGTATTATGCAGGCTTTAGTATGAATCACATTCTCAAATCCGAATTTGATTTTGGTGTCGATGTTGTGAGGAATGCTCTTGAGAACCATGCTTATTTAACTTTTGGCTATATACACGAGGTTAATTTTGATGTTAAACTATCACCATCATTCCTTGTGCAGACAGATTTTAATGAATATAGTTTTATAGTTGGAGGAATGGCTTATTATAAAGACCAGTTGTGGGGAGGTGTTTCATTCAGGCAGTCAGATGACGTGAATCTTTTGTTAGGCTACAATTTTTTAAAGGATAAATCGTTAAGTTTTGGCTACTCTTTTGGTTATGTAGTAAAAGATCAGGATGCGAAACAACCTACTACTCATGAGGTGTTATTGAGCTATCAGTTGCCAGTGAATCCGGGTAGTGGCAAAAAGGTTATCCGTACTCCAAGATTCAGACATTAAGAATAAAAACATTTTGCTTTTAATAAGAATTTATACAATTTGTGAAATATCTATATTAGCA
>NZ_SMLW01000401.1 GCF_009711405.1 Fulvivirga kasyanovii
TGAAGCAGATGCCTTTATTGATTCTTTGATCAATGAAATGACGCTGGAAGAAAAAATAGGGCAAATGACCCTCTATACCAGTGGATGGGATGTAACAGGCCCTACATTGAATGAAAATTACAAAGAAGAGTTAAAGGCAGGCCGTGTTGGGGCACTGTTCAATGCACATACCGTAGCATATAATACCGACCTGCAGAAAATTGCCGTGGAAGAAACCCGACTGGGTATTCCACTGCTGTTTGGTTATGATGTAATCCACGGACATAGAACTATCTTTCCGATTCCCCTGGCTGAAGCCTGTACCTGGAATATGGAAATTATCAAGGAAACAGCCCGTCTGTCAGCAAAAGAAGCTGCTGCTTCAGGACTCAACTGGACATTTAATCCCATGGTCGACATTTCACGTGATCCCAGGTGGGGCAGAGTGGCCGAAGGGTCGGGCGAAGACCCATACCTCGGTAGCCTGATTGCCAGAGCCAGGGTACAAGGGTACCAGGGAGATGACCTGAGTGATCCCTTCACCCTAATGGCTTGCGTCAAGCACTTTGCTGCCTACGGAGCAGCCCAGGCCGGACGCGATTATCATACCGTTGATATGTCGGACAGGGTACTCAGGGAAACTTACCTGCCACCATACAAAGCGGCTATCGATGCAGGTGTGGCTACAGTTATGACTTCTTTTAATGAAGTAGATGGCGTTCCTGCTTCAGGGAATAAATATCTGCTCACAGAGATACTTCGCGATGAGTGGGGCTTCGATGGTTTCGTGGTCACTGACTATACATCTATCAATGAAATGGTACCTCATGGTGTGGTAGCCAATGAAAAAGAAGCTGCCGAGCTGGCAGTAAATGCCGGTGTAGACATGGACATGCAGGGAAGTGTTTTCAATGATCACCTGCAAAAACTGGTAGAAGAAGGTAAGGTAGAGGAAAAAAGAATTGATGAGGCCGTAAGAAAAATACTTGAAATGAAATGGAGGCTTGGCTTATTTGAAGATCCATACCATTACTTGGACGAAGCCCGTGAAAAAGAGGTGCTTTTCTCCAAAGAGCTGATGGATCATTCCCTGGCCGTTGCCAAAGAATCCATCGTACTACTCAAAAATGATCCGGTAAATAGCAAAAAATTATTGCCTGTTTCCAAAGAAGTGAAATCTATCGCGTTAATCGGCCCCCTTGGGGACAACCAACAGGATCTGTTAGGTACCTGGCATGCCTCTGGTGATGCCGGCAAAGTAGTAACCGTACTACAAGGCCTCAAAAATGAATTTCCTGATGCAAAAATCACCTACGCCCAAGGTGCAGGCTTTTCAGGAGACGATCGAAAAGGCTTTGCTGAAGCTGTTGAAACAGCCCGTAAAGCTGATTTGGTGATCATGGCATTGGGAGAGAATTATCAGCAGAGCGGAGAAGCCGCTAGTCGGTCAGAAATTGGCCTGCCGGGTGTGCAGCAGGAGCTTTTACAAGCCGTGCATAAAACAGGCAAGCCCGTAGTGGCCTTGGTCATGGCAGGCAGGCCATTAACCATCGAGTGGATTGATGAGAGCATTCCTGCTGTGGTTAATACCTGGCACCTGGGCACTATGGCGGGTCAGGCCATTGCAGAGGTACTGTCGGGTAAATACAACCCGTCAGGCAAACTCACTATGACATTCCCGAGAAATGTAGGGCAAATACCGATTTTCTACAACATGAAGAATACCGGACGTCCGTTTCAAGCCGAAAATAAGTACACCAGCAAATATATAGATGTACCCAATGAGCCATTATACCCGTTTGGTTACGGCTTAAGCTATACCACTTTTACCTACAATGGCCTGAAACTAAGCAAAACAGAAGTTACCGGAAATGACAGCCTTGAGGTAGAAGTTACGGTGGAGAATACCGGAGAGTATGCAGGAGAGGAGGTTGTGCAACTTTATATCCAGGATCTGGTAGGAAGCGTCACCAGGCCGGTTAAAGAGTTGAAAGGTTTCAAAAAAATATCCCTGAAACCCGGAGAAAGTCAGGTAGTGAAATTTACAATCAATCCTGACGACTTGAAATTTTATACACGCGATATGTCTTTCAAAGCTGAACCAGGAGATTTTATGGTAACAGTCGGGCCGAACGCGGCAGAAGGAGATACTATTAAGTTTAGTCTAAAGTAAACATATGATCGGTTGAAAATAGGTCATTCGCAAAGGGTCAGTGGGGTGAAATCGGAAAATTCATAGGGGTTTAGGTTTGACTATCCAATAAACCCCGCCCCCTTTGCTGAACGGCCGTTAACAGATTATTGATGCCTATGATACATCTTACAAAGTTTTTAATACCATCACTCCTTGCAGCATTTGTAGTAAGCTCTTGCCAACAACCCACAGAAGATGACCAGATACAAAGCGCAGATAAGGGTTTAGAGCTGCTGAAGGACGCTGAAACCAAACCTATGAATGTGGTATTTATACTAAGTGATGACCATCGCTACGATTTCATGGGCTTTACCGGGAAGGTTCCTTTTCTCAAAACACCCCATATGGATAAAATGGCCCGGCAGGGCACACACATCCAAAATGCCTTTGTTACCACCTCACTATGCTCACCGAGCCGCGCCTCTATCCTTACCGGACAGTTATCACACCGGCACCAGGTTATTGACAACCAGTCTGCCGTACCGGACACTTCCGTATTCTTCCCTCAGTATCTTCAAAAAGCGGGCTATGAAACTTCCTTTTTTGGAAAATGGCACATGGGTGAACACCACGCCAACCCACGAAGAGGATTCGACCACTGGGTTAGTTTCAAAGGGCAGGGGGTTTATTATAACCCCGTACTCAACGTAGATGGTAAGGAAGAAGTTTATGAAGACAGTACCTACATAACCGATCTGCTTACCAGCAAAGCCATCAAATGGCTGGAAAACAGGAAAAAGGACAAGCCATTTTTTATGTATCTCTCGCATAAAGGCGTGCATTCGGAGTTTGCACCTGCGAGGAGACATAAAAATGTATACGAAGGAGAACCGTTGCAGTACCCGCCAACCATGTCTCCGGAAAATGCCGGAGCAAAAGGCTATAATTATGAGGATCTTCCTGAATGGGTAAAAAAGCAACGTTACAGTTGGCATGGCGTCGACTACATGTACCATGGAGCGGTAACCTTCGATGAGTTTTATCAGCGATACACTGAAACCTTGCTTTCAGTAGATGAGAGCATCGGTCAGGTATTGGAGTACCTTGAGCAAAACGGATTGCTTGAAAATACCCTGGTGTTTTATATGGGCGATAATGGCTTCTCATTTGGAGAACATGGCCTGATAGACAAGAGGCACGCATACGAGGAATCAATGAGAGTACCGCTATTGGTTTACGGTGGCAACAACGTGCTTAAAAAGGACAGTGTGGGACAATTGATTCAAAACATTGATATAGCACCAACTATCCTTTCGCTTGCAGGCCTGGATAAGCCGGTTAATATGGACGGACAATCCTTCCTGCCCTT
This sequence comes from Fulvivirga kasyanovii, assembly GCF_009711405.1. GTDB lineage: Bacteria > Bacteroidota > Bacteroidia > Cytophagales > Cyclobacteriaceae > Fulvivirga > Fulvivirga kasyanovii. Next base: position 3,483 of record NZ_SMLW01000401.1, read on the forward strand.
GTTAAAGGGAGAAAACACTGCCTGGAGAGACAGGATATACTACGAATATTTCTGGGAGCGGCCGTTTCCGCAAACCCCTACAGTACATGCTGTAAGAACAGATAAATATAAATATATCCGATACTATGGCATCTGGGACATCAACGAACTCTATGACCTTGAAAATGATCCCATGGAAATGAACAATCTCATCCGCAGTCAGGAGCATCAGGCCGTTGCCAAAGCGTTGAGGGATGATTTATTTACCTGGCTGAAAGAAACAGGAGGGATGCAGATACCGCTAAAGGAGGACCGTGGTGCCAGATTTGATCACGGTTATCAAAAGACTTACTAAATATTCAGTTTTTGTCTGGTTTGGTCATTGTGAAGATGTATATTAAACTTTCGTCAGCTATAGCCATACCGGCAGTTTTAAGCCTGCTCTTTTTTACGGGTTGCTCTCCCGAACCAACACCACCCGAAGGTATGGTCTATTTTAGCGGAGGAAAGATCACCATAGGTTCGGAAGATGGCTTGCCCAATGAAGCTCCGGTGTTCCAAACCCGTGTTTCCCCGTTTTTTATCGATAAACACCCGGTAACCGTCGAACAATTCAGGGAATTTGTAAAAAGCACGGGTTACAAAACCGATGCTGAAAAATTTGGAAACTCTGCGCTTTTTAATTTTCAAATCCATAAATACGAACTTATAGATAGTGTAAACTGGAGGTATCCATTAGGCAAAAATGCCTCACCTGCCAGTGATAATCATCCGGTAACTCATGTCAGTTGGAATGACGCCAGGGCCTATGCCTCATGGGCAGGCAAACGTTTACCCACAGAGGTGGAATGGGAATATGCAGCACGCGGGGGTAAAAATTCTCCAGAGCGCTATAGCTGGGGGCCGGAACTGGCTGATAGAGATGGAAAATTCTTCGCTAATGTGTGGCAGGGTACTTTTCCCTATCGCAATACTGAAAGTGATGGTTACCGGTTTACCTCACCTGTTGGTGAATTTGGTATCACCTCATGCGGCCTGTCTGATATGGGCGGTAATGTATGGGAATGGTGTAGTGACACCTATCGGCTATATGAAGGCAATGAGCAATATTTTAAAGTTAAAGATAATTTAAAAACAATCAGAGGAGGCTCATTCATGTGTGATTCTCTGGTTTGCCACGGCTACAGGGTCTCTGCAAGACAATATACCTCCGGGGAAACCTCTAATTTTCATCTCGGCTTTCGATGTGCCATGGATGCTCCAAAATAGGTTAATGTAGCGCAGAGTTATATTCGCCGCCTAAGTTTAATAATAAATTAACCTTTCTGACCGTATATAGTTGTAGATTAGTAATGGAATAAACCTAACCGAATTTATGTTCAGAATCATTTTTGCTGTACTTATTATGGCTCCTTTCATTTCAAACGCTCAAAAAGTAGATATTCAGGGCCATCGCGGGGCGAGAGGCATGATGCCCGAAAATACCATACCGGCTTTTAAATATGCCCTGGATCAGGGCGTAACGACCCTTGAGCTGGATGTCGTCATCACAAAAGACAAAAAGGTTGTGGTTTCACACGAGCCATGGATGTCGCCGGAAATATGCCTTACCCCTGATAATGCTGAGTTTAAAGATGATAAGAAGTACAACATCTATAGCATGACCTATGACGAAGTAAAAGCATTTGACTGCGGCTACCTCAATAGTACTCGTTTCCCCCAGCAGCAAAAACTTCATGTGAGCAAACCTCTGCTTAGCGACGTCATTAAAGAGGTCGAAAAGCACATAAAAAGCTATACGCAATATGAGGTCGACTACAACATAGAAATTAAAAGCACTCGCGATGGAGATGGCAAATCTCACCCTGAGGTACAGGAATTTTCAGACCTTGTTTATAAAACCATCGATCAGTACCTGCCCATGAGCAGGATCGTTATACAATCCTTTGATTTCAGGGTATTGCAGTACTGGCATGAAAAGTATCCGGAGGTTAGGCTTGCAGCACTGGTTGAAAACACCCGGTCTATAGAGACCAATATGGCCAATATTGGTTTTAAACCCCGTATCTACAGCCCTTATTATAAACTACTCACAAAAAATAAAGTAAAAGAGCTTCACGACATGGGCATCAAAGTCATCCCCTGGACGGTAAACGAAGCCAAAGAAATGAAGCAGTTGATAGAATGGGGTGTAGATGGCATCATTACAGACTATCCCAACATTGCCAATCAGTTAGGGCTGACACGTCCTAATTGATTGTAAATAGGCCTGATAAATTAAAAACCAGCCTGCTTTTTAGCGCAGGCTGGTTTTTTTTATGGAACATTTGGTGAGGTCTTTAGTATTACATTTTGACTACTTTAAATTCAGTTCTTCTGTTGTTTTGATGTTGCTCTTCCGAACATTTGACACCATCAGCACACTCGTTGATCAACTGGCTTTCTCCATAGCCTTTTCCTGTAATTCTGCTTGCATCTATGCCTTGCGAAATAATGTACGCAGCAGATGCTTTTGCCCTTTTGTCAGAAAGCTTTTCGTTGGACACGGCACTACCTCTGGAATCAGTATGCGCACCTAGTTCAATTTGCAAGGTCGGGTTTTCTTTCATAACCTTCACTACCTTATCCAGCTCCAGCGCAGCATCCTTTCTGATATTGGACTTACCCAGGTCAAAGTATATAGGCTTTAGGTCGACAAGTTTCCCGATATCCGTACCTACTTCTATTTTATCCATCGACAGGTCTACAAACTCCTTTAGGTAAATAGGGCCAGGCTCCTTTAATAAATGATTAAACACAAAGTTTTTACCCAGATAACCATCTTTCAGTAATTGAATCTGATAGCTCACCCTGTCACCAGGTTTCTTATCCTCTAGCGGATTAACAAAACCACCGGCATTGTCAGTTTGAGCAGTTAATATATCCTTACCGGTAAAGTTGTCTGTAATCTTTACCTGAACTCCGGGCACGGCTTCATCCGTACCTTTTAAAACAACTTCACCTATTAACTGGAAACCATAGTCACTATTCATGTAAAGGTCATTCTCCCATAAGCCCTTATCAGAGTTTAAGGTTTTAAATGATAATTCCGTTGGGAAGTAATCTTCCTTATCAGCTTTGATGCTATATTTCTTTCCTGCATCAACAGTGAAAGCATACTTGCCATTCTTATCTGAGTAGGTTGAATCTACAAGATTGCCACCCTCATCGTATAGCTTTACTACTGCATTATCAAGTATTGCTTTGGAAGTTTTATCGTATACGGTGCCACTGGCTATGTAATTGGTGAGGAAAGGCCTCTCTGCCGTGAATGAGTATATGTCATCATGATTTTTTCCACCATCGCGATTTGAAGAAAAGTACCCCTCTTTCTTATTGATGATCAACCCAAAGTCATCCAGGTTTGAGTTAATGGGTGCGCCCAGGTTGACAACTTTTTTATTCTTGATAATGTCATAAATGTAAATATCCAGGCCTCCAAGACCGGGGTGGCCATTGCTGGCAAAGAAAAGCTCCTCATCATGATTAAGGAATGGGAACATTTCATTCCCCTCAGTATTTACAGGTTCCCCAAGGTTTACAGGCTCACCCCAGTTACCGTCTTTCATTTCGCTTTTGTAAATATCAGTTCCTCCTTTTCCTCCAGGCATGTCCGAGACGAAATAAAGCGTAAGACCGTCGTCACTGATAGCAGGATGGCCAACAGAGTATTCATCGTTGTTAAAAGGCAAAGGCTGTGGATCTCCCCATGGGGCAGACACACTGTCTCTTTCAGTATAGTAGAGGTTTAACTTTGTGGTTCCGTTTTTACTGGTTTTGAGTTTCCCCTTGTAGTAGTTATCACGGGTAAATATCATTTTTCTTCCCTCATCATAAACTACCAAAGGCCCCTCGTGGTATTTACCATTAACATTTCTGTTGAAAGACGCTACGCTTCCGCTGTCATTGACCTGGTATATATCCAGAAAATTAGAGCCATCCCATTTGAAGTCTTGCAAGTTTTTCTTTTTGCCGAGGCGCGCTGACACAAATAATATTTCATTTCCGTAATATGCCGGACTAAAATCTGAGAATTCGGAGTTCCAGTCTACTTTGCTAATGCTGACTTCAAACTCGTTTTTGTTAAGCTTCTCGATGTCTTCAATGCCTCGGATCTTTTCTTTTACCCTTCCATCCTCAGGAGTCTGGGCACCGTATTTTAAGTACCAATCCTTCGCTTCATCATATTTGCCGGCACTGGTCAGTACGTCTGCATAGTGGATATAATACGCTGCATCCATACCTGCGTTTTGAGGCAGCACTTCCCCATACCATTTTGATGCACTTTCAGGATCGTTCAGCAGTCGATAACTTTCTGCAATTTTAAGTTTTAAGGTGTCATTATCCTTGTTGTTTTTCAAGGCAAGCAGATAAGCGTCCAAAGCAGGGGCAAAAGCGAGTCGCTCGAAATGCTTATCCCCTACCTTTTCATTGCTGCTAAACAAAGAGGTTACCGAGCTTTGGCCAACGGCACAATGGGTAATAACCATTAAGTAAATTATAAATTGAATATGTTTCATCTGTTTATTTTTTTTAGAGATCAGTATCTGTTTCAGGCATCCCGCAAAACCGCATTGCAGAATGCCTGAAATTGTATTGATTCTTACTGGTACAGTTAAAAATATCTAGGGGTTAGAATTTTGTCTTTTGACAACTTAAGCCTGTAATTGAGCATAAACTCATGAGTTCCGCCACTCACCTTGTTAAGGTCTGTTACCGTCTGGTCATAAGCATAGCCTATTCTAAACTGCTCAGATAAAACTAATTCCATAAGAAAGTCAAAAGAGTCCAGAGAGCGGTAGGAGGCACCTAACCACAATACTTCCCTGATTAAAAGATTCGCATTCACATCAAACTCCATTGGAGCCCCCTCTACAGCCTTTAACAAAACATTGGGTTTTAGTTTTAAGGAAGGTGAAAGGTCAATCAGGTAGCCCGCGGTAGCAAAATAGTGCTGCCTGAGCGTCGAAGAACCTTCATTGCCAAAAGAATTGTTTAGCAAAAATGGAGATGAAAGTCCTGCGTAAAATCTGGAGTTTTCGTAATACAAACCTGCTCCAAAATTTGGGGCAATCTCATTTATGTTTTGGCTGAAAGCGTTGT
>NZ_SMLW01000657.1:0-28822 GCF_009711405.1 Fulvivirga kasyanovii
AAGGGGTTCCTTCTAAGCCCTTCAATTGATCCCAATATGTCCAGGGAGAGTATAGCTCAAGATGTGAAACTCCTTCTTGCATGGCAGTCCATACTCCAAAGTGAGAGTCAATCGTTAACTTTTTTATAGTTTCACTTTGTAAGCCAGAGTTCTTATTTACATTGGCTGTTATTTTCAAATCTTTATTCAAAAGAAGAACTCCATTTTCAGATGTTCCCATTATTAAACTTAATGAGTCTGATAAGTGTACCTTTTCGGCATCAAAAAGCTTATTTTTAGCTAAAAAATCTGAGGATTCATTTTTAATTCGTATTATCGATTTATTTGTTAACTCGTACAAACCTTGAGAATGAGTTCCTACTAAGGATAACGAGTCTTGCAAAGTCGTCATGTAGGTAACAGCACCTAGTTTTCTTGTAGGGATATCAATATCTATGATAGAGTCCTTTAGAGTAATTAGCCCTTTTTTACTCTGTACCGTATAGATTTTATCATTAACCGGAAAAAGTGAAAACAAGAAAGGTGATGCCCCTGCTTTAATGGAATGCATGAATTTTTTATCTTCAAAGACAAAAATCTCCTCACTTGAAAAAAAATATGTCTTATTTTTGTGGTTAATTATTTTGCGGACTATTGAGAATTTTGGTTTATATGGAATTTTATCTAATAATGAACGGAAGCGAAGCTCCCCCAGTTCATTAGAGGCTAAGTAGCCAAAATCTTTGTCGCTTCCTACATATATTCTATTGTTATTGCCTTGGGCAATACTAACTGCGACAGTGTTATTGTTAATCGGCACTAGTTGCCAATTTGATCCATCATGTACGATTACTCCGTCATAATTGGCTACATAAATTAGTTGGTTTTTGTCTTGAAGAATATCAAAATTTGATATAGAGGCTTTATAGTCAGAGCGTCCATAATTCTGAACGAAGGGCTTACCTTTGTTCTGAGAAAAAGACAGAACAGAGTTGAATGAAATTAAAACAAGTAGTATTAACCCTTTGAGTATCATCTGTTGTAAGCTTTTGGTTACCCCCAGAAGCGATTCTTTATTTCTAAGATGCTCTAAAATAGACTAAGCAAAGAAATAAAAAAATTAATAGTTAGATACTTCTTATTAAATACTAAGTTTCTTAGTATTTTTTTATTGATTGAATATACTCGGGAGTGTATTTTTCAGCCATTGTTTCATACCACTTAAGTAGTGTCTCTGGACCGAGGTGGTCATAAATAATGCCATATTGTTTTTGTAGCTTAGCCTCATGTTCCTTTAGGGCAGCAGTCGGGTTGGATAAAATAGCTTTGTGCTGCTCCCTCTTCATTTGGGGTGAGGTTGGCTCATGATGAATTAATTGTTTGAAATGCTGAATGCAGAATTTATAGTAGTATTTGGTATGTAGTATGAAATTATGCCACATTTCATCAATTATAAGAAGAGGCCTGTCTATAAACAATGAGGTGTGAGAAGAATCTGTCTGTGAGGCAAGCCATAACCATTTTTTTGTCTCTACAAAAATATCCATGGCTTCTTCATAACTCACATTATATCGCTCAGTAAAACCTTCTACAATAGCTTCTTCATTATCGCACTCCAAAGCGTCGATTAAGGTAGTTTTCATTAGCTGACTTTTAGAATTCTGTAAACTGTGTGGAGAGATGAGGGTAATATTTTAGAAAATATTACCCTCATCTTTTGAAAAGATTAAGTATTTGTTACTGGAGGAGTCAATCTTTAGAAGGAAAGCAGGTACCTTCAGTAAGACAACTTATTTTGTTGTCATTCAAATTTTTAGCCACTAACTTTTGAATTAAATCTTTTTTCTCTAGATTTAAAGACGGGTTGTTTGCCAACTGATAGTTCATAGTTTGTAAGTTTTTAGTTGTTGTTTGTAATTCGGGTGCAAAGGTAAATTATTTATTTTTGCATCAAAAACTTACATGCGTGATTTTTTCAAGAAATTGTAAGTTCTTGAACCAGTCAACTATTATCTTAGATTGGCAACAAAACTTTGTAATTCATTGAAGGTTTGTAAGCTTTTTTTACACGCCGGAAATAAAAAAGGGCTACCAACGGGCAGCCCTTTTTTATTTTTTAACATTTTCTTACATCAGGCTTACATTAAAATTCAGCATTGTCAGGAGTTCGTGGGAACGGTATTACGTCACGGATATTTGTCATTCCACTTACGAATTGTATCATGCGCTCAAAGCCCAGGCCAAAGCCACTGTGAGGTGCTGAGCCAAACTTTCTAAGGTCGAGATACCACCACAGGTCTTTTTCAGGTATGCCTATTTCGTCAATACGTTGTTTTAAGAGGTTATACCTTTCCTCGCGTTGCGATCCGCCTATGATCTCGCCAATGCCAGGGAAGAGAACATCCATAGCTGCTACAGTCTTTCCATCGTCGTTTTGACGCATGTAGAAGGCTTTAATATCTTTCGGATAGTTATAAAGAATAACAGGCTTTTTAAAGTGCTTTTCTACCAAAAATCTTTCATGCTCAGACTGCAGGTCTGCGCCCCACTCTTCAATTAGATATTGAAATTTCTTCTTCTTATTCGGCTTCGAGTTTTTAAGAATATCTATTGCCTCAGTATATGTGATCCTTTCAAAATCATTTTCAGCTACAAACCTCAATCTTTCAAGTAGACTTAGTTCATTTCTTTCTTGTTGTGGCTTGGTTTTTTCATCGTCCAGGGCACGTTGATTAAGGAAAGTCAGGTCATCAGCGCAGTTATCCAATGCGTAATTGACTAAATATTTTACAAATGCCTCGGCCAGATCCATGTTGTCGTTGATGTCATAAAAAGCCATCTCAGGTTCTATCATCCAAAACTCGGCGAGGTGACGTGATGTATTGGAGTTTTCTGCGCGAAAAGTAGGGCCAAAAGTGTAAATTTCTGACAATCCCATACATGCTGTTTCGCCTTCAAGTTGGCCGGATACGGTAAGGTTAGTTTCCTTACCAAAGAAGTCTTCTTTATAATTTACATTGCCATCTTCATCCTTGGCAGGATTCAGTGGGTCTAGTGTGGTTACCCTGAACATTTCACCGGCGCCCTCGGCATCAGAGCCTGTAATTATTGGGGTGTGGACATTGTAAAAACCTCTTTCTGTAAAGAATTTATGCACCGCGAAAATCATTGCATGACGAATCCGGTATATGGCACTGAAAGTATTGGTCCTTACACGCAGGTGTGCGATCTCTCTGAGAAACTCCAGGGAATGCTTCTTAGGCTGTAATGGATATTTTTCAGGATCGGCATCACCAAGTATTTCAATATTTTCAACTATGACCTCAACACTCTGGCCTTTGCCTTTGGACTCCGCCAGGTCTCCGGTAATGGAAATGCATGCACCTGTAGTGATCCTTTTAAGTGTTTTTTCATCAGTATTTTCAAAGTCAACAACCCCCTGAATGTTGTTGATTGTGGAGCCGTCATTTATAGCTATAAATTGATTGTTGCGGAATGTTCTTACCCAGCCTTTAACGTTCACCTTTTTGCCGATAATCGGGGCATCAAGAAGTTCTTTGATCTTTGTTCTTTTCAAGTCTTTCACAACTAAAATATGATTGATTTGTTAATGCTTACGGAACCGTAAGCAGTCGGCAAAAAAACGATAATTTGCGCTTTTATTCAAAGAATCATAGAAATATAATAACTTTGATGTAAATTTATTTGAAGCAAGATTTAAGAAAAATCAGAGGATGCAGAAGCTTGGATTAACCCAAAGTTTACAACAAAAATTATCTCCACAGCAGATACAATTTATCAAGCTGTTGCAGATTCCTACTGCCGAGTTGGATACTCGGGTAGAAGAGGAGCTGGAAGAGAATCCTGCTTTAGAAGAAGGCAAAGAAGAACAGGACGATATTACAGACGAATACGAAGATACAGATACCGACACATCGGACGATAATGAGCTTGACGTTGAAGATTATCTGAGAGATGATGATTTCAGTGGCTACAAAATGCATGGTGACGGTGATAATGAGGACAAAGAAATGCCCATTGCCATGCACTCTACGCTGAATGAGCGCCTGATGGATCAATTAGGCTTTTTGAGGCTGGATGAGAGGCAATATACTATTGGAAAGCAACTGATTGGAAGCATTGAAAGTGATGGCTATATACGCAGAGATCTGGAAGCCATTATTAATGATCTGGCTTTTTCGCAGAATATAGACACGGATATTGATGAAGTGGAAGAGATATTACGGAAAATTCAGGATTTCGACCCTGCAGGTATTGCAGCCAGAGACTTACAGGAGTGCCTGTTGCTTCAGTTGGAAAGGCGGGCGGATGACCAGAATGTTGATGTTATTGTGGCGAAACAGATTATTTCCAGTTGTTTCGATGAATTTACTAAAAAGCACTATAGCAAGATCATGAAAAAGCTTGATCTTGAGGATGAAGATTACATTAAGGACGCGATTGAACTGATCAGAAAGTTGAACCCGAAACCGGGAGGCAGTTCTTCCGGGCTGGTACGCACACAGTACCTTATACCTGACTTCATCCTGACCAATAATAATGGTGAGCTGGAATTGGCATTGAATTCAAGAAATGCTCCGGAACTCAGGGTAAGTCGCTCATACTCAGAAATGCTTCAGGCGTACGATAAAAGTGATAAGTCCGATAAGAAGCTGAAAGAGACTGTTACCTTCGTGAAGCAAAAACTGGATGCGGCAAAATGGTTTATTGATGCTATTAAGCAAAGGCAGCATACATTGCTTAACACTATGAGGGCCATTGTAGACTTTCAATATGAATACTTTCAGGAAGGAGACGAAAGCAAGTTGAAGCCAATGATCCTGAAAGATATTGCCAATATTATCAATATGGACATTTCTACCGTATCAAGAGTAGCTAACAGCAAGTCTGTACAGACTGATTTTGGTATATTTCCTCTCAAATATTTCTTTTCTGAGGGTATTGCTACGGATTCGGGAGAAGATGTGAGTAGCCGTGAGGTGAAAAATGAATTGAAGCAGATAATTGAAGGTGAGGACAAAAAGAAGCCGTTGAGCGATGATAAGTTAGAGAAGTTACTAAAAGCTAAAGGGTATAACATAGCCAGGAGAACTGTTGCCAAATACAGGGAGCAGATGAATATTCCGGTAGCCAGGCTAAGAAAAGAGTTGTAGTGCTGAAGAACCTGGCTAATATCATTTCAGTTGTGTTTCATCCGCTATTGATGACAACACTATTGGTGGCATCGCTATATTTCTTTGCGCCATCGAGCATTCTTCCCATTAACAGTGATTCTATTTTACTGATCCTGCTGATGGTGCTTATCCTAACCTATATTTTGCCTCTGTTGAGTGTGGGTATGTTGAAGCTAACCAAGAGCATAAGTAGTATCCACCTTCATAGCCGAAAGGAACGGATAATGCCTTTTTTCTTCATTACTGTGTATTACGGACTTACCGCTTATTTCTTTTCAGAGAAGTTGGTGCTGGGCAACGCCCTGGTTATCATGCTGGTGTCAATAACAGCAACCATTTTTCTAATTACAGTCATCAGTACTTTTTTCAAGATCAGTGCACACTCTGCTGGTACTGCCGGGGTGCTGGGTTTTTTTATTGCCATTCATTTCAGGTATCTTGATAGTTTGCTGTTCTGGCCTATTATTGCCACATTGGTTCTGCATGGTGTGGTAAGCTCTGCCAGGTTGTATTTGGATACGCACAGCCCTACAGAAGTTCATATTGGTGCCCTGTTAGGATTTATTATTAATTTCGGGGCGGCTTATATTTTCACATAAAGTAACCATTAACGATGTACGAATTTTTAAAATACGATAATAGTAACGGCATAGCCACCATAACACTTAACAGACCTGAGGTGTATAATGCCCTTAATGATGGTATTACCTATGAGCTTCAGGATGTGTTCAAGCAGGTGGGTAAAGACGACTCTGTTCGTGTAATAGTGCTGACAGGTGAGGGCAAGGCTTTTTGTTCAGGCCAGGATCTTAAGGCTTCCTCTGGTCAGGAGAAAAGATCGTTTATTGATTCGCTTCACAAACGTTATAATCCCATTATCAGGGCCATGAGAAATTTGCCAAAGCCTGTTATATGCAGGTTGAATGGTGTGGCTGCAGGTGCAGGATGTTCCATTGCGTTGGCATGTGATCTTATAGTGGCTGCTGAAGAAGCTATGATGACTGAAGTGTTTGTCAATATAGGGTTAGTACTGGATTCAGGCTCATCATATTTTTTGCCACGCTTGGTAGGTAGTGCCAAGGCCTTTGAGTTGAGCACAATGGGGTCAAGAATAAAAGGCAAAGAAGCTTATGAATTAGGCTTGGTTAACAAAGTTGTACCTGCTGACCAGCTTGATGAGGCGGTGAAAAGTTATACTGACTACTATGCTCAGGCGCCTACAAAAGCTATTGGGTTAATGAAGAAGATGTTGAATAAATCCGGTAACGCTACACTGGATGAGATGTTGGGATATGAAGCCTATTGCCAGGAAATAGCCGGTAACTCGGAGGATTATAAAGAAGGGGTTACTGCATTTTTGGAGAAAAGAAAGGCTGAGTTTAAAGGGAAATAAACTATTTACATGTAAAAAAGAGAGGGGATTTGAACTTCAAATCCCCTCTCTTTTTTAGCTTTATCTTCTGTATTAAAATCCGGTAAAAGAAAGTCCGACAGTTATATTTGTCATACCTTCAGTGCCTTCGGGACCACCATCGAACATATCAGATAGACTATGGTAATAGAACACGTTGAAGCCGCCAATTCCGATTCTTCCTGTAACACCGTAACGGAACCTGTTCAGTCCAAAATCTTTTTTAACTTTTGTTTTAATGTTTTCATCATCTGCTTCATACTTTAGTTTGGTATGAGAGCTAAACCTGATGCCGGCCCTGCCACCAACACTTACATTAAAGCTTCTCTTTTTATCATCAGGGTTAGCATAAAAGCGTAGTTCAAGAGGGATATCTATATAGTTAGCAACCAGTTGAGATTTTTTTACATCCCAGCCCTCATTCAGTTCTTCCACAGTTACAACAGTATTGCCATCAGTATCAACGCCCTGAACCAATGTAACATCGTCATCAAACTTCAATTTGTTAAGACCAACGCCAATACCAGGCATAAATACAAAATTTGAATTGCCAATGGGCATATCATAATAGTAGTACATGTTGATAGTCCTTGATCCTATCAGGTTGGTTTCAAAGTTGTCAGGAGCACCTTGAAGTATATTCCAGCCAATATCAATTAAAAATGTACCGGGAACATCAGGTCGGGCTGCCCTGTCCCTGATCTTCATAGGAGACAGTTGGGCTAATGGCTTATCACCATTTTCAGGTTTGTCATTGTCTCCGGCATAAGTACCGGTAGCAATGCCTAAAGTAAGTATATAAATAAAAATTTTTTTCATAATATCTTAACCTAAATCCCTCATTTTTATTGTAGGTGGGCAAAGATAAGGTTTTTTAAAGAAGTACGAATCAATAAGACTTTTTTTAAGAAGAATAATTATTTACATTTGCACCGCGTTAGCAAGTAACGTTTGGGCGGCATAAATCTATGGAAACCCGGATCGGATGATTGTTAACTAAAATGGCCTCGTAGCTCAACTGAATAGAGCACCTGATTACGGCTCAGGAGGTTTCAGGTTTGAATCCTGACGAGGTCACAAACTAACTTCAAAAGCAAGGCAATATTGTCTTGCTTTTTTGCTTTATGGCCTGGATACTTATACTCATTTTTTGGAAGCGTAAACCTGTGGAGTAAATGGATTGGAAAGTAAACAGTAATGTGCAACTTTCCATTGAAAATCAGTAAACCGCGCTTATTATTATACAAGTTTGTCTACTGCTTTTGCCTATTGCTGATTAACAACTGTCTGTCGGAAAAGAGGTGAAAATTTAGGGTTTCCCCCAGAAATTCCGCTTCTATCCCATTTTTTTCAGGGAGGCATAAGGACGGAATTTCTGGGAGACTCTAACTTTTGGCTCTGTAGTTTAAAAGGCCATAGCTGTGATCAAAATCAGTTGGCAAATCAGGATAAAAGCAATAGTCTCTATGTTACCCCCCGTTTAATCAATTAATAATTATGACAATTAAAAAAATTAGCACCTCAGATATTTCAAATATTGCAAAATTATTAAGGAATTTATATTCAGAGCTTGGTGAAGAGAAGGAATGTATTAAAAACGTAAGCGAACAGTTAATTTTGGAGCTTATCGATAACTATAAGACCGAAATATTAAAGGTAACTGAAAGTAACAAGATAATTGGATTTATAACCCTGACTGAGTCTCAGGCTATATATTGTGGAGGGAAGTACGGTTCAATAGATGAATTATATGTTGAGCCTGAATATCGAAGTAAAAAGATCGGAGCAATTTTAATAGAAAAAGCAAAGGAAGTTGGAAGAGATAAGAAATGGAAGAGAATTGAAGTTACCGCTCCTGCAGATAACAATTCAAAAACACTAAAATTCTACTCAAACAAAGAGTTTGTTACAGCAGGACCAAAGTTGAAACTAAAATTGGAATGACCGGCTATAGAGACAGGGGGTAAGCGGACCTTCAAATACTTACTTTTCTGTATATCCTCGGTAAAGTTTATTACCTTACACCTATGGAAGAAGTACTCGATTTCCCCTTGGTAGAGTACCAAAATTTGATGGCCTCCCCCTTGGGCTGATTATATTTATGATTTTCGCAAATGGATTATTTCAATGCCACCTGATGTGATTGAGCAATAGCATTTCAAAATAAAGCAGAAATACAAGTGGTTTTAATATCCTGATTTTCCATAAAATCTGGCAGAAGTAAAATGAAAAAAAACAGCAAATGCATGGGTAACTGGGTATGGACTTTCTTTTCCCTTTGCCTTTTTATTGGCTATGCAAATGGTCAGTCTGTAATTATTAACCCTTATGCAAGGGACTATCATAGCTTGAATGGGGATTGGAATGTAATTATTGACCCTACAGGAATAGGAGAGTGGAGGCAGGTGTGGCTGGAGAAGAAATCAGAGAGAAAAACCGACTTTTTTGAATATTCATTTGATGGTGGTCCCGTTTTAAAGGTGCCCGGTGATTTCAATTCTCAAAAGTGTGAATTAACCTATTTTGAAGGGACTGTTTGGTATAGAAAGCTCTTTAGTTATACACCTAAAGCAGGAAAGAGGGCATTCCTTCATTTTGGTGCGGTCAATTATCTGGCAGAGGTCTACCTTAACGGTGAGAAAACAGGAAGTCATGAAGGCGGGTTTACTCCTTTTCAATTTGAAATTACTGATAAAGTCCGTAGTGGAGTCAATAGTCTTGTAGTGAAGGTTGACAACAACAGGCAGGCTAATGGGCTGCCTGGGTATGGATATGACTGGCTTAACTATGGAGGGATTACCCGTGATGTCGGCTTAATTGAAACTAATAATGACTTTATTTCAGATTATTCAATCCAACTAAAGAAAGGTAGTCTCAATACTGTTCTGGGCTGGGTGCAATTAAATGACGCACTTGATAAACAATCTGTAACTATAAAAATACCAGAACTTAATTTAGCCTTAAAATCAAAAACTGATAAATCTGGCATGGCCAGGGTGGAGTTTACTGCCGATATAGAATTGTGGTCTCCGGGCAACCCGAAATTATATGAAGTGATCATAGAGAGTAAAACAGATGTTGTCAGAGATAACATTGGTTTTAGATGTATTGAAGTGTATGAAGGCAGGGTTATACTTAATAAGAAACCGATCTTTCTTAAGGCGGTTAATGTTCACGAAGAAAATCCATACTCAGGCTCGAGGGCTTTTTCCAAGAAAGATGCACACATCTTACTGAGTGCTGCTAAAGAGCTTGGGTGCAACCTTGTTCGGTTGGCACACTACCCACACAATGAGCATATGGTAAGAGAGGCTGAAAAAATAGGATTAATGGTGTGGGATGAGTTGCCTGTATATCAGCATATTAATTTTTCGGACAGCGTTGTACCTGTAAAAATGGAGACAATGCTAACGGAGATGATCCACCGAGACAAGAATCGATGTGGGGTAGTTATTTGGAGTCTTTCAAATGAGACCTACCCTCATACGCCTGACAGGAATAAAGAACTTATTAGCCTGACAAAAAAGTGTAGGGCCATTGATTCTACGAGATTAATAACACATGTAATCAATACACAGCGATATGAAAACAATACCTTTAATGTATGGGATTCCCTTTATCGGTACTCCGATATCATTTCAATAAATGAGTACATCGGGTGGTATGTCCCATGGCAAGGCAAGCCTTCAGAGACAAAATGGAAGCTGAATTTTCCTGATAAACCTGTTTTTATCTCTGAATTTGGAGGGGAAGCCTTATTTGGAAGTGATTATGGCCCAACTGACGAGGCGGCATACTGGACTGAAGAATACCAGGCGAACATCTACAAAAATCAAATTGAATTATTTGGTACAGTACCTAACCTGTGTGGTGTATGTCCATGGCTGTTATTTGACTACAGGTCATTAGGCAGAATGCACCCGGTTTATCAAAGCGGATATAACAGAAAAGGGTTGTTGTCGGAAAAAGGGGAAAAGAAAAAGGCCTGGTATATTATGCAGGAGTATTACAAAGGGAAATAATAATAGCTCTGAAATATGCAGGAACTTGGTACGTTAAGCTATTTCCCTCGAATTCAGATAGGTCACCCTCTGCTCATTATCATAACAAGTAATCTCAACCTGGTATTTATCAGCCTTCTGGTGTCCCGTTTTTCTTCTGTAAATGTTGCTGGCCATTTTGTGATCCAGTGCTACAAAATGGATTTTGCCGTGCTGGGGAGCTTTGTTGAATTTGATGGTAACCTCATTTTCAGTGGGTGTAGAGTTACCATGAACAGCATTGATCTTTAGAGTATAAAACATGATATAACTGCTTTTAAACACTGCAAATTTTCGATTTTTAAAAGCAGTTATATCAAACTATAAATTATGGATAAATTAAGAAATTGTAGTGGGCTTTACTGAATTGTAAAGCATTTACGATCAATACCTGACAATCCATTTGTTTTCAGCCTGTTGGAAATTCGTTACTTATCCAGTGTCTGCAGCCTTTTTTGAAGCTTCATTTCATTGCTGATGCCATAGTCATTGTCATAGATGGCACCTTCCCATTCGCCATACATAGGGTTAGGCAAAATGACGAAGTTGTATAGCAGCTCATTTTTGTTTTTCATTACAAGGTCTTTGCCCATATCACTACCCCTGTCAGCATAGAGTTCAGAGTAGTCAGTGAGATTATCACCTACGTATACCAGGATAGTATGGGTAGAAGCTACCTTTTTCCTTCTTGCTGTTTTGTCACTGGTGGTGCTTTTCAGGATCACATGTGTAGTGTCGGCATTGGGAAATCTGTATTTTTTTAAGTTTTCAATGGTAGCATCAAGTTCATCAGTTTTCCTGTTGGAGATGTAGAATACCTCAATGCCTTTTTCTTTGGCAAAATTAACAAAGTCAAGTGCACCCGGAAGAGCCTTTGCCCGTGCTTCATCAGTCCATATTTTCCAGGTTGATGATTCGTACGTTTTTCCTTTTTCAATAAGCTGAGCTTCATAAGGGCTATTGTCGAGTACGGTTTCATCAATATCCAGCACTACAGCTAAAGGCAATTTAGATCTTATGGTTTTTAGCTTCGAGTCAACCAGCATTTCCGCATATTTATAGGCCTGTAGGTAAGCAGCAACCATTTCTGCTGACTTTTGATACCATAAAACACTTGTTACCAGTTGTTGCGACATCTGCTTTTCGGGTGATACCGATGAGGAGGTTGAAGCAACTTTGGTTGTTTGGTTTTCAGTAGCACAGGCTACGAGTAAGGAGGAAGCAATGAATAAGATGTAGTATTTTCGAAGCAACTGTTTCATAAAATTGTTTAGGTTTTGATGTGTATTTTATACTCGGTCTTAACGAAGCCTAAAAATCGTCTGACAACCCAGGATACACATAACTATTAACAAAGCAAATTTGATTTCGGCAATACAATAATATCATAATTTGCTCAACAAAGCGTACATCTTAATCGCTTTTACGGTAGAGAGGTTTAAAATGACAGGTCATAATTTACACTGCAACAGTTTCCTTGAGAGCCATATCTATAACTTCTGCCAAATGCCATGCTTTGCGGGAGGTACATTGTTTTATTTGCTCCCGGCAACTAAACCCATCAGCAATAATAATAGTGTCATTGTCGGCCTCCCGTATTCTTGGCAGTAGCACCCTTTCGCCTGCTTTAATAGAAACATCATACCGCTCTCCTTTTTCATAACCGAAGCTGCCAGCCATACCGCAGCACCCTGAATCCAGTATTTCATAATCCAGCTCCATTTGGTTCAAAACCTGTTTTTCTTCTTCAAAATGCATAATGGCCTGATGGTGGCAGTGGCGATGGATAATTGCTTTTTTCTTTAGCTTGGGCAGTTCAAAATCCATAGCATGGGTTAAAAGAAACTCAGCTAAGGTGAAGGTTTGTGATTTGAGCCTCTGCGCATCATGGTTGTGAGGAATGAGGTTGCATAGCTCATCCCTGAATACTGCGACGCAACTGGGTTCCATTCCTACTACGGGCACACCTGCCTGTATTTCATGGCGCAGGTTCTGAAGTATTTCTTTAAGCAGTTTTTTTGCCTTGTCGAGCATACCATAGTCATAGAGTGGTCTGCCGCAACAGAGCATTTGTTGAGGTAAAATGACCTGAAACCCGGCTGCCTCGAGTACGTTTTTCCCGGCTTTTAAAGTGTCAGGAAGTAAAAAATTATTGAATGTGTCAGGCCACAATATTACTTTGGGCTTGTTGCTTTGGCCTGCACTGCCGGTGTCATTAAACCATTTTCTAAAATGCTTTTTAGCGAACCGGGGAATGTCACGTTTTGGTGCAATACCTCCGGCAAATTTAATGATATCGCTTAGTATAGGTGTCTTTGAAGCCCAATTGACAATCTGAGGAGCCAGAGAGGCCAATCTTGCCCACCAGTATATGAGGCCAAAGGCATAAGCAGTGCGTGGCCTTATTTTTCCCTTGTAATAATGCGATAGAAATTCTGCTTTGTAAGTAGCCATATCAACACTTACCGGGCAGTCACCTTTACAGCCTTTACAGGCCAGGCACAAATCCAGTGCCTCCTTGACGGCCTCATTCTTCCAGCCATTTTTTACCACATCACCTTCCAGCATTTCATGTAGCAAACGCGCACGGCCACGGGTCGAATGCTTTTCCTCCCTCGTAACCATATAACTTGGGCACATAATGCCACTGTTATGGCGTCTGCACTGCCCTACACCAACGCACCTCAAAGTGGCATGAGAAAAGCTACCGTTATCTTCCGGGTAGCTGAAGTGGGTTTCGGGTTCTTTAGGATTATAGTCATTACCTGCCCGGAGGTTTGCCGTCTGTCCATAGCCGTTGATGATCTTTCCCGGATTCATTTTCCATTCAGGGTCCCAAATCTGTTTGAAGTCATGAAAGGCCTGCATGATCTCTTTGCCATACATGATTTCAAGCAGGTCGGCCCTTGACTGACCATCACCATGTTCGCCTGATAATGACCCTCCGAACTTCACTACCAGGTGAGCCGCTTCTCGGGAGAATTTCTTATACTTTTCCAACCCTTCTTCATTGAGAAGGTCAAACTCTACCCTGCAGTGAACACATCCCTGCCCGAAATGACCATAAAGTGCCGGGTGGTAGTCATATTTAGCAAATAAATCACGTAACGCTTTGAGGTAGCCGCCGATTTTTTCAGGGGGCACTGCGGAATCTTCCCATCCGGGAACGCTACTGGGTTCACCAGGTACCCAGGCAGTGGCTCCAAGGCCTGATTCTCTAACCTCCCATATCAGTGCCTCCTTCTTTTTACTTTCAAAGCTTTTGATGTTTGGAGCGTTGTCTTTTTTCTTAAAGTTCTCAATCAACTTATTTGCCTGCTTCCATACATCATCCTCATCTTTACCGCCGAATTCCACAAGAAGCCAGCCCTTACCCTCGGGCAGGTGTTCAATATCTTCCACATGCAGGTTTTTCCTCTTCATGAAACTGATAAGCATGTCATCCATGCCCTCTAACCCGATAGGTTTGTATTTCATGATTTCAGGTACATGTTCCCCGGCCTCATGTATGCTGTCAAATCCCAGTACCACGAGGGTGTGTTTTTCAGGACTTGGGATGAGCTTTAATGTTGCATCCAGAATGATGGCACACGTGCCTTCAGAGCCAACTAGGGCACGGGCAAGATTGAATTCTTTTTCAGGAAGTAATTCAGGCAGGTTATACCCTGATACTCGTCTGGGAATATCAGGGAATTTGGTCTTAATTTTATCTGTATAGAAATCCCTTAAATCTTTAAGCTGACGGTAAATTTCAGACTTACGCCCTCCCTCAGTAATGATCTCCTCCAGCCTTTCTCCAGAAACAGGACCTACTTCCATTCTTAATCCGTCGTAAGTGAGTATGGTCAGAGATTCAATATTGTCTTCTACCCTTGCTCCGTTTCCTGCAAACTCTGCCATAACGGAGTGAACACCACAAGAATTATTGCCCAGCATACCTCCAATAGTGCAGTGGGAGTGAGTTGCGGGATCAGGTCCGAATATCAGGCCTTCATCCTTTACGTGATCATTTACTTCATCCAGTACAATACCAGGCTGTACTTTTACCAGTTTTGCTTGAGGGTCAAAATGCAGTACCTGGTTATAGTACTTTGACATGTCGATGACTACAGCTACATTACAACACTGCCCAGCCAGGCTGGTACCACCACCGCGGGAAAGAATGGGTGCTTTATATTTATGACAAAGCTCAACCGTTTTGATTACATCGGCTTCTGTTTTTGGTATTACAACACCGAGCGGGATTTGCCTGTAGTTGGAAGAATCAGTGCTGTAAAGCCCTTTTGATCCTTCATCAAATCGTACTTCTCCCTCTATCTCTTTTTTGAGTTCTTGTTCAAGTTCTTCCAGATCAACATCCAAGGCTGAGGGAGTTGCAAATGTAGTGTCGAATGATGAGTAATTTTCTTTCACCTTAGTTCAGTTTATATTTTTCAGCATCTTGTTCCTTTAATTTTATTCCCAACCCAGGAAGTGCCAGATTAGGTTCGAGCTGACCATTTTCAGGCTTAATGTTGCCTTCAAAGAGCATGTTTTCTATTCTTACATGGTCGTGAAAGTATTCAGCGATCAAGAATTCAGGAAGTGACACTGCGGCGTGCAAGTGTACCGATGACGCACAGTGTGAAGAAAATGGGATTTGCATGGTGTCGCAGAGCAACCCGATTTCCATAAAACCGCTTATACCACCACACCGGGTGGCATCCGCCTGCAATACGTCTACAGCCTGTGGGGAGACGAACCTTTTAAAGTACTCCGGAGTGTATCCATATTCTCCGGCGGCAATTCTAACCTGTGGTGGGGCTTTCTGCATAATGGTTCGCATGCCTTCTACATTGTCAGAAGAAACCGGCTCTTCAAACCAGGTGACTTTTTGGTCTGCAAACCGTTCTGCCAGATAAAGTGCTTCCTTTGTACTGTATGCGCCATTGGCATCAACAAAAATCTCTGTCTCGGTACCTAAGGCTTCTCTTGCAGCTTTTACCCGGCGAACATCCTGGTCTGCCTCTCGACCTACTTTCATTTTTACGTGTTTCAATCCCATGCTTCGCCAACGCTGCATATCATCCTCCAGTTGGGAAATGGAATATGACGTGAACCCGCCACTGCCATAAACAAGCATGCGCTCACATCGCTGGCCAAGAAGTGTACATAAGGGTAGGTTAAGTATTTTTGCTTTCAGGTCCCACAGTGCAATATCAACTGCTGATACCGCCATCATACTGATGCCTGCCATGCCCTGGTTCCTGATTACTCTCTTCATGTCGGCGACGATGGCGGGAATATTCATCACATTCCTGTTTAGCAAAAGTTCGCAGAGGTCGGCCTGAATGGTTTTGGCGGTGGACTCATGAGCATAGGAGTAGCCCAGTCCGGTTTTGCCACCTGCAAGGAGTTCAACTACAACCATTGTAGTAGAACTCCATTTCAGGGTACCATCAGACTCAGGCTGATCAGTAGGGATTTTATAGGCCTTGACGGCAACATCCCGGATTTCTACCTTGTCCTTAACATCCGCTGTCAACAAGTCGGCATGCATTAATGAGGCAAATAACTTTCTACGGCATCTTTATAAGTCTGCTTAATCATATCCCATGCGTTTTCATCTCCTTTAATGACTGAAGATGCAAATGCTTTGGCCTGTGAAATTTTAATATGTGGAGGCAATGGTGGCACGCTAGGGTCTACCATGGCTTCAATGACTACAGGCCTTTGCGCCAGTAATGCCCTGTCGAGTCCTTCTGCAATATCTTCAGGCTTCTCCAGTTTGATGGATTCAAAGCCAAGCAACCGTCCGTATTCTGCATAAGGGAAATCGGGAATATTCTGTGAAGTTTCAAATTTAGGATCACCTACCAGCACACGCTGCTCCCATGTAACCTGGTTCAGGTCTCCATTGTTGAGAATGAGAATGATCAATTGTGGATTGTCCCACTGTTTCCAATATTTGCTTATAGTGATCATACCGTTAATCCCGAGCATTTGCATGGCACCGTCACCGACAAGCGCTATAGAGGGGCGGTTCGGGTGGGCAAATTTTGCAGCTATGGCATAGGGCACTCCCGGGCACATCGTGGCAAGATTGCCTGATAATGATGCCATCATACCTTTCCTGATCTTGAGGTCTCTTGCAAACCAATTGGCTGCAGAGCCAGAATCAGCGGAAAGTATGCAGTTATCGGGTAGCCGGCTTGAAAGCTCCCAGAATACCCGTTGCGGGTTGATGGGGTCGGCATCGTTCATGGCACGTGCCTCCAGCACTTTCCACCACTCGGCCACACCTTCTTCAATTTTTTCCCTCCAGCTTCGGTCTTCTTTTCTTTTCAGAAGGGGTATAAGTTCTTTTAAAGTTTCCTTGCTATCACCTTGCAGGTTTAGCTCTGTAGGGTAACGGATCCCCAGCATTTTCCCGTCAAGATCTATCTGGATAGCGCGTGCCTGTCCTTCTTTAGGCAGAAACTCGGAATATGGGAAACTGGTGCCCACCATTAACAATGTATCACAATCATCCATGATATCCCAACTGGGCTTGGTACCGAGCAGACCGATAGCCCCTGTAACATATGGCAGGTCATCCGGCAATGCAGCTTTACCCAGCAGGGCTTTAGCGACACCTGCACCTAACAGTTCAGCCACTTCCATAACTTCTTCAGCCGCATTGAGTGCTCCTGCACCAATGAGCATGGCCACCTTCTCACCTTCGTTAAGGATATCGGCAGCCTTTTGAAGGTGCTCAGCATCCGGGATCATGCGCATTCTGGAGTAACCAATTCCGGAATGTACACTTCCGTGTTTACGTGGAGGCTCTTCCATATCCAGTTCCTGAACATCGTTGGGGATAATTACTGCGGTTACTGTCCTTTCTGATTCAGCAATTCTAACCGCGCGGTCAATGAGGTGTCGCACCTGCTCCGGTGTGGTGGCCATGTGTACGTATTCATGTGCCACATCTTTATATAGAGAGATGAGGTCTATTTCCTGCTGGTAAGAACCTCCCAGCGCCATACGCGCCTGCTGGCCAACGATAGCAACCACTGGCTGGTGGTCCATTTTTGCATCGTAAAGTCCGTTGAGTAAATGAACAGCTCCCGGACCTGAGGTAGCCATGCAAACGCTGACTTTTCCAGAGTATTTGGCATGACCGGCAGCCATAAAAGCAGCCATCTCTTCATGTCTTACCTGAACAAATTCCATAATGTCTTCTGTCCTGCTCAAGGCTCCCATTAAACCATTGATGCCATCTCCCGGGTAGCCGAAGATCCGGTCAATGCCCCAATCTGATAACCTGTGTATTATAAAATCACTTACTGTATTACTCATGATGCAGAAATTTATGGTTGGAAATTTAAGATGTTACGGCTGATCACCGTGCCTCATAGAATACATGAGGGTTACTCTTAAAGGCTCAAATATGGAGCCACTGGAATACACTTCTTAAAGGGTTATTAATAACCTGTTTATGGACGGAAAATGTGTTGTTTCGAAATTTGTGTAGAAGTTTATAAGCAGATTTGTCTATAATATTCCATACCCTGCAATACGCTGTTTTACCTCTTTAAGGGAACTGGCTCACGGTAACTTTTGCTTTTTTTTGAAACCTTTGTACTTTTGATGTAGTTTAAGCCTTTAGATGAGTAGCAGCGTAAAAAATATGATCAGAAAAATTTCTGCCCTTGGGTTGGCAGCGATCATATTTATTACCAGTACGGGATTTCAACTTAGCGCCCATTATTGCTCAGGACAGCTTAAATCTTTCAAGTTGTTTGGTAAAGCAGAGGTTTGCAAATATGAGCAGCCTGTTAAAAAGCCTTGCCCCATGCACAAGGAGATGGCAGCCAAAACCAAAAATGACTGCTGTAATAATGAGGATATCCAGTTAGACCCATCGGCTTACGAAGCGGTAGCAGTAGCGAAGGTCTTAGTAGATCATTCTTTTGATTTTATCGAACCTCAACAACTTGCATCCATATCAATAGCCCGTTGGGATGCACATGTAGATTTTACCACACAATACAGGCCGCCTCCGATTGACCGTGACATTCCCGTTATGGTTCAGTCATTTCTTTTATAAAATAATCTGTTAGCAACATTTCCTGCTGAGTGATGGCTATTGCTCTGTCAGGTCTATTCTTCATGTTCAACAGATATTTTTATGTTAAATCAATTAATACAGTTTTTTCTTGAAAACAAGCTGGTAACAGCCTTGGTTATAGTTCTTTTTGCCGGTTGGGGGTTAGTGACTGCGCCTTTTGACTGGAACCTGGACTTCCTTCCTCGTGATCCGGTGCCGGTTGATGCTATTCCTGATTTAGGGGAAAATCAGCAGATAGTGTTTACTGAGTGGCCCGGGCGTTCACCCCAGGATATCGAGGACCAGATCACTTACCCGTTGACCACTTCGCTGCTCGGCATTCCGGGAGTCAAATCCATTCGAAGTACCTCCATGTTTGGTTTTTCCAGCATTTACATCATTTTCAATGAAGATGTAGAGTTTTACTGGTCAAGATCAAGGGTGCTGGAAAAGTTAAGCTCTATGCCCTCAGGGTTACTCCCTGACAATGTACAGCCTTCCCTTGGACCTGATGCGACGGCATTGGGGCAGATCTATTGGTATACACTGGAAGGCCGGGACAAAGATGGTAATCCTACCGGAGGATGGGATCCGCAGGAACTAAGGGCCATTCAGGATTTTTATGTGAGATATGCCCTTTCTTCTGCTGAAGGTGTGTCGGAGGTAGCCTCTATTGGTGGCTTCGTTAAGGAGTATCAGGTAGATGTTCGCCCTGAGGCCCTGAAGGCTTATGGCCTTGGTTTACAGGATGTAATGCTGGCTGTAAAAAACACTAACCGCGATGTAGGTGCCAAGACTCTGGAAATCAATAAGGCCGAATACCTCGTGAGAGGGCTGGGTTATGTTGAGACGGTTGAAGATATTGAAAAGGCAGTCATCAAGTCTGTCAATAATGTGCCAATAAGAATCGGGGATGTAGCTGTAGTTTCACTGGGGCCTGCTACCAGAAGGGGAGTACTGGATAAAGGCGGCGCAGAGGTGACCGGCGGAGTGGTTGTAGCGCGCTACGGTGCCAATCCGCTGCAAGTAATCAAAAATGTAAAAGAAAAAATTGCAGAGGTTGAAAAGGGGCTTCCGGTAAAAACACTGGAGGATGGTACTATTTCCAAAGTTTCCATTGTCCCTTTTTATGATCGCACGCAACTCATTTACGAAACCCTCGGTACACTTGAGGAGGCACTTTCGCTTGAGATACTAATCACCATTCTGGTGATCATAGTGATGGTGCTAAATCTCCGGGTATCAATGATCATTTCTTTCCTCTTACCTCTGGCCGTGCTTATGGTCTTTATAGCTATGCGATATACAGGTGTTGATGCCAACATCGTAGCCTTAAGCGGGATAGCCATAGCCATAGGTACCATGGTGGACCTGGGCATTATACTTACCGAAAACGTTATTAAATACCTGGATGAGAACAAAGGGAAAAACCTGCTGGAAACTATTTACGAAGCCTCGGCAGAAGTAAGTGGTGCTATAGTTACAGCGGTTTCAACCACTATTATCAGTTTTATCCCGGTGTTTACCCTTGAGGCCGCTGAAGGTAAGCTTTTCAGGCCTCTGGCTTTTACAAAAACCTTTGCCCTGGCTGCTGCTGTAATCATTGCTTTATTTATACTTCCTGCCCTGGCACATTGGCTGTTTGGGTTAAAAATTGAAAGACAGAAAGTCAGAAAGTGGCTCAATGTCGTGATCGTGCCCCTGGGGCTTTTAATTGCTTTTACTTTTTCCACATGGGCAGGGATAGTGGTTTTGTTATTTGGTGTAGTAGGCGTGTTTAAAGGTTTTACCAGTTTCAACCATTGGGTCATTCGTCATGGGGAAGTAGTAATTTCTGTGCTGGCAGTGGTTTGGTTGTTGGCTTTGTATTGGCTTCCGCTGGGAGCAGGTAAGAGTTTGCTGCTCAATATAGTGTTTGTAGCCCTGGTAGTAGGAGCAGTTCTGGGGGGCTCTTTGTTGCTGGTCAGGTATTACTCGTCCGTGTTGAGATGGTGTCTGTACAACAGGTTCAAGTTCCTGGTTTTACCTGCATTCATTATACTCTTTGGAGTGGTGGTTTGGCAAGGGTTCAATAAAGTTTTTGATTTTGTTGCCGATGGATTTGATGCTGTGAATGTGAACATTCGTACTACCTCTGTCTGGTCAGGTCTTACTCACAGTTTCCCAGGGATCGGTAAAGAGTTTATGCCCTCCCTCAATGAGGGTTCTTTCCTGCTGATGCCAACCTCCATGCCTCATGCCGGTATAGAGGAAAATATTAAAACACTTAAATCCCTTGACATGCGGGTGAGTACTATTCCTGAAGTTGATGTGGTTGTTGGTAAACTTGGCCGTGTTGAGAGTGCCCTTGACCCTGCTCCAATATCCATGTATGAGAATGTGATCAACTACAAACCAGAGTATGTTGTGGGCGAGAACGGGAGGAGAATTAGGTTTAAGACAGACGATGAAGGTAGGTTCCTGCTAAAATCGGGAGAAGCATTATCGAGAAATGAGATTATTGCTTTGAGATTACCCGCTGAAAACCTTGTAAAAGATGAAAATGGCAGTTTCTTTCGCAATTGGCGGGACGAGATAAAAAGTACGGATGATATCTGGAACGAAATTGTAAAAGCCACCGATTTGCCGGGTGTTACATCTGCCCCCAAACTTCAACCTATTGAGACCAGGCTTGTGATGTTGCAAACAGGTATGCGTGCTCCTATGGGAATAAAAATAGCAGGACCTGACCTGAAGACCCTGGAATCGTTCGGCTTTGCCCTTGAAGAAATATTAAAAACTGTTCCTTCAGTTAAAAAAGAGGCTGTTTTTGCCGACCGGGTAGTTGGGAAGCCATACATACAGATAGATATTGATCGTGACGCCATAGCCAGATATGGCCTGAGCATAGAGCAGGTGCAAATGGCTATTGAAACAGGTATCGGAGGAATGAAACTAAGTACTACTGTAGAGGGAAGGGAGCGTTTCCCTATCAGGATCAGGTATCCTCGTGAGCTGCGTGACGACCCCCGGGAGCTGGAGCAGATCCTGGTAATGACACCGTCGGGTGCGCAAATTCCTCTGGGGCAGTTGGCGAGTATTGAATTCCTTCGCGGACCGCAAATGATCAAGAGTGAGGAGACCTTCCTTACAAGCTATGTACTATTTGATAAAAATACAGGATTTGCAGAAGTAGACGTGGTGCATGATGCACAAAGGGCTATCCAGGACAGGATTGATTCCGGAGCACTTGAGGTGCCGGCAGGAGTGAGTTTTCGCTTTTCGGGCACTTACGAGAACCAGTTACGGGCAGAGAAGCGCCTAGGTATTATAGTTCCATTGGTGTTGGTTATCATTTTTCTGATCATGTATTTCCAGTTCAGATCAGTTACCACATCCCTACAGGTGTTTACGGGTATTGCAGTAGCATTTGGAGGAGGCTTTATAATGATCTGGTTATATGGGCAAGGATGGTTTGCAAATTTTGCATTCGCAGATATTCCTGTACGGGAGTTGTTTCAGATGAAGACCATCAATCTGAGCGTGGCAGTGTGGGTAGGGTTTATCGCGCTGTTTGGTATCGCTACAGACGATGGGGTGTTAATGGCCACCTATCTCGATCAGCGGTTTGCAGGGCAGGTGTTTGAAACCAAAGAAGCTATCCGGCAGGCGGTTATTGATGCTGGAGAGCGCAGGGTAAGGCCTGCTATGATGACCACGGCCACCACGCTAATTGCACTTGTTCCAATCCTCACCTCTACAGGTAAAGGTTCGGATATAATGGTGCCCATGGCTATTCCGATCTTTGGGGGAATGACCATAGCCATAATTACAATTTTTGTAGTTCCTGTTTTATATGGATGGCGGCAGGAGAACAGACTTAAAAAGAGGCAACATAATGAAAATGGTTAATCTAAAATATTTTGTTCCGGTGGTTGCTGTATGGGTCTCAGCCTGTGCGGCTAGCCATAACGGCGATTATGAAGTGCTACACGCCGGGCAGCTAAGGGGTATTATGCATAAAAATGATATTTCGGCTAAAGTGGCTATTGATTCGCTTCTGGAAAGGCCGGGCTTATTTGCAGTGGGTGCCCTTGATGCCTTAAGTGGCGAGGTAATGATTGAAGATGGTGTGCCATTCGTCAGCAAGGCAAAAGATGGTGTGGTGGCCGTATCAAAAGATAGAGAGGTTGCTGCTACACTACTCGTGTATACCTATGTAAGTGAATGGGAGGAGGTGCAGTTACCTGACAGTGTAGTTTCCTTGAAAGATATGGAATTTTTCCTGTCCCTGTTGAGGGGAGCGGAGGGATCGGTTAAGCCATTGCCATTTCGACTAAAGGGCCAGCCGGCGTTTGTGAAGTTCCATATTATCAGGCCTTCAACCGGGCATGCCACCCATGAGGAGATAAGGGCAGCCGCCTTTTCTGATACACTGGAGGAAGCTAAGATATCAATCGTTGGGTTTTATTCTGACCGGCATCAGGGCGTGTTCACACATCACGATTCCAATATCCATATGCATGTGATAAATGAGGAGAGGAGTAAGGTCGGGCATGTTGATGACATCCGGTTAGGTGGTAATGTTAAACTATATGTTCCGGCAGAATGAGAAAGCACATTATAAATATCATCTTTTTATACATCGCATTTCCCGGGTTGGGGCAAAGCAAGCTGAATGATTACCTGAATATGGCAGCGGAGAATAACCCGGGATTAAAGGCACGGTATGCCGAATTTGAAGGAGCTATGGAGAAAATACCCCAAGCTAAAAGCTTACAGGAACCAACGTTTTCTTTCGGTTATTTCATAAGTCCGGTTGAAACAAGGGTAGGGCCGCAGAGGGCGAGGTTTTCCCTTAGCCAGATGTTTCCCTGGTTTGGTACCCTTAAGGAGCGGGGAGATGTAGCTGCATTGCAGGCCGAAGCCAGTTATACCAAATTTATCGATGCAAGGGAAAAACTCTCTATGCAGGTGAAGGTACAATATTACCAACTGTGGGAAACCTATAAACTTATAGGGCTTGAAGAGGAAAACCTTGAAATACTCAGAACATACGAAAATCTGGCTCAAACCAGGTTCAGTACCAGCGAGGGGCGCCTCTCAAGTGTTTTCAGGGTGCAGTTGGAGCAAAAGCAGGTAAATACGAAGTTGGAGATCTTAAAAGAAAGGGTTACTGTACTTGAACGTTCCTTTTTCAGGCTGATCAATAGCAAACCAGATACGGCAGGGGTTATCGTAGCTGATTCAATTGCTCTTCCGGCTGGTGATCCTGTTTTTATGAAGGATAGTCTGACGAACCATCCAAATGTGAAATTTTTCAAACTGCAGCAAGCCGCAGCTACTGAAAGTAAACGGGTGGCAGAGAAAAGCGGTTACCCCTCCATTGGTGCAGGCATTGATTATGTCATTGTAGGTAAGCGTTCTGATATGTCTATGCCGGATAATGGAAAAAATGTGTTGATGCCTATGGCCACTATCAGTATTCCAATCTGGCGCAAAAAGTATAAGGCAGCGGTAAAAGAGGCAGCTTTTAAGGAGGAGCAGTTTCAGTTTGAGCAGGAAAACATGAGCAATACGCTGACTTCCCAACTGGATATGGCGGTTTATGAAATGCAATCCGCCAAGAGTGAGATGGAGCTTTACAAAGAGCAGATGGACATTGCCCAGAGGACGCTGGAGTTAACCATTTCAGATTATACCAATGATCTGGAAGAGTTTGAACAGATATTACAGGTGCAGCAAAGGCTTATACAGTTTGAAAGAGGTTTCTATAAAGCTTATAAAGAATATCTGATGAAATATGCAGAGATCGAATACCTGACATATGAAACGCCTGAAGGCTTGCCATTAGATGAAAACTAAAGGGAAGCCCAAAACAATTTGAGCATAACACTGATTTAAATGTTAAATTATAAAAGGAATTTAAACATTAAAAATTATGATGACAGCTAACCAAACCACCGACAAAATTGCCTCATTACTTGGTGATGATGCATCAAAACTGCTTGATCATACCTGCAAAACAGTGGACAAAGATTCTTTGTATACTCCCCGGCCAGGTCTGATCGATGATATCTTTGCAACCAGTAACCGTTCGCCGCAAGTGATGCGGAGCCTTGCTGCTTTGTATGGCAACGGCCGCCTCGCAAACACCGGTTATTTGTCCATTCTTCCGGTTGATCAGGGAATAGAGCATTCTGCGGGTAGTGCTTTTGCCCCAAACCCAATATATTTCGATCCTGAAAATATCATTAAACTGGCTATTGAAGCGGGTTGTAATGCTGTGGCAACTACTTTCGGAGGTCTGGCGCTAATGTCGCGCAAGTATGCCCATAAGATCCCGTTTTTAGTGAAGATCAATCATAACGAGCTGCTTTCCTATCCGAATAAGTATGATCAGATCATGTTTGGCTCGGTGCAGGAGGCCTGGGAGCTTGGGGCCGTGGCCGTGGGAGCTACTATTTACTTTGGCTCCGAGGAGTCTGACAGGCAGATTGTAGAGGTATCGCAAGCTTTTGAAGTAGCTCATGAACTGGGAATGGCTACCGTACTTTGGTGCTACACCCGAAATGATAATTTCAAACAAAACGGCTCAGACTACCATACATCGGCAGACCTGACAGGCCAGGCAAACCATTTAGGGGTGACTATTCAGGCTGATCTGATCAAACAAAAACTGCCGACCAACAATGGTGGATATACAAACATCAAATTCGGTAAATCTCACCCGGATATGTATGATAAACTGACAAGCGAGCATCCTATCGACCTATGCCGGTACCAGGTACTCAACTGTTATGCAGGGAGGGTTGGTCTCATCAATTCCGGAGGTGAATCAAAAGGAGCTTCCGATGTACAGGAAGCAGTAAAAACAGCAGTAATTAACAAAAGAGCCGGTGGCAGCGGACTGATACTGGGTAGAAAGGCATTTCAACGCCCTTTTAAGGAAGGCATAGAACTGTTGAATACCGTTCAGGACGTATATCTCAATAAGGATATCAGCGTGGCTTGATAATTGAAAAAACTAAAATGAAAAAGTATCTTGAGAATAAATGGACGATAGCTATAATAGCCTTGCTGGCAGGGCTGTTGTTAGGTTATATCTTTTGGCATAGCAGTCGTGAGGAAAGCAGTACTCCTCACGACCTCACTGACCATGCTGGTGAAACTACATGGACATGCTCCATGCACCCCCAAATCAGGCAGCCGGAACCAGGGCAGTGCCCTATTTGTGGCATGGACCTGATTCCTTTGCGATCAGGTGAGGGAGATGTTAACCCAATGGCCGTTTCCATGACCAAAACAGCTATAAAACTAGCCGGTATTCAGACCATGACCGTGGGAAGCGGGGCAGGTGAAACTGAAAAATCCCTTCAGCTAAACGGTACAGTAGTGCCCAATGAGCGGCTGGTGAAGACGCTTACGGCTCATGTGGCAGGCCGGATTGAACAGCTTTTCGTAAATACCACCGGTGAGTATGTCACGCGAGGGCAGAGGCTTGCCAGCATTTATTCTCCTGAACTTATTGCTGCTCAAAGAGAGTTGCTCCAGACTGTTGCTATTAAAGATTCGCAGCCCGCGTTATACAGGGCTGCCGTTGAGAAACTCAAGGCTTTTAAGCTTTCAGAACACCAGATAAGTAATATCGCTGAGTCAGGTGAAATAAGGCAAACCATAGATATTCAGGCAGACCGCTCAGGTGTTGTTTTAGAAAAAAAAGTTAATGTGGGTGATCATCTCAAAACCGGTGAAGCATTATACACTGTTGCAGATCTTTCTAAGGTATGGGTTGAGTTTGATGCCTATGAAAGTGACCTTCCGTGGATAGACCTTGGAGATAAAGTCAGTTTCACAGTGGCTTCCCTGCCGGGCCAGGACTTTGAAGGAAAGGTGGCGTTTATTGAGCCAGTAGTTAATCGCCAAAGCCGTGTAGCTAAAGTCCGGGTGGAAATACCGAATCCAGGACAGAAGCTAAAACCAGAAATGTTTGTCACCGGTACGGTAAAAACAGAGATACCTGCTCAAGGGGACCGGATCGTTTTGCCTAAATCAGCCGTAATGTGGACCGGAGAGCGGTCGGTGGTATATGTACAAAATCAAACTGCTGAAGAGCCTTCTTTTATGATGAAAGAAGTAGTGCTTGGTCCAAGCTTAGGTAATTCTTATGTTATTGAAAAAGGGTTAAAACCTGGTGATGAGGTAGTGGTTAACGGTACATTTACTGTTGATGCTGCGGCGCAATTGGCAGGAAAGCCCAGTATGATGAACCCTGAAGGCGGGACTACAATGACAGGGCATGACCACGGCCAGTCTGTCAAACCGGAGCCTGTTCAGGTCGGAAACCAGGCAAAAAAACATATTGAAGGATTGATCATGAAGTATTATAAGCTGAAAGATGCACTGGTAGCTTCCAATAGAGAAGATGCCCTGGTCTCAGCAAGTACTTTTAAAAAAGCATTGGATCAGGTGCCTATGAACGCTTTTGAAGGCAAGGCACATGATAGATGGATGACTTTGGAAGGACAGATGAATGGGGCAATAAATAGCATAGTAGCATCTGATAATATTGACCAGGCACGGAAATCATTTATTTTACTCTCAGAAGCAATGGTCGATGCGGCCCATACTTTTGGACCTTTTAGTAAGGCTGTTTATGTGCAGCATTGTCCGATGGCTAATGATGATCAGGGAGCGAACTGGTTAAGTGAGGTTGATGAAATCCGAAATCCTTACTATGGTGACATGATGCTCACTTGTGGGGAAGTAACGGAAACAATTGAATAATTTTAAACCCAAATTTTATATAAACAAACAAACGATGAAAACTCGAATTTTAAATCTTTTTATGGTGGCTCTGTTGGTATCTTTTGTAATGGCATGTGGCAATAAGTCTGCCGACACCACTGAAGGCGAGGCTACACACGATCATGAAATGGAGGGGGAGCATCATGACCATGAAGATATGGATCATGCAAGCACCGAAGGAGATGCAGCGAAAACTGAAGCTCAAGCTGATGTTATAGTTACGGCAGAAGATTTCAAGGACATCTCAGAGAAAGTGGCAAAAAGCATTACAGAATCATATTTACAACTTAAAGATGCCCTGGTGGCGAGTGATGCTGCTAAGTCCAAAGATGCAGCATCCAGTATACTTTCAGCCCTTGAGGGAGCTGAGGCTACCACCGCGATAAAAGGTCTTAAAGAAGATGCTCAGCATATTGTGGATACGGATGAACTTGAGCATATCAGAGAACATTTTGACCTGATGTCGCAGGATGTTTATGCTTTGGCCAAAGCAAAGAATACGGGGCTTACCTTGTATAAGCAGTACTGCCCTATGGCATTTGACAATCAGGGTGCTTTCTGGCTAAGCTCAAGTGAGGAGATCAGGAATCCTTATTTTGGTGACAAAATGTTGAAGTGTGGAAAGGTTCAGGAAAAAATTGCTACCAATTAAATCTGGCAGGGTTTCTAAGGAGCCTCAGGCATTTTGACTCTTTGTTTGCCAGGTACCCGGTAATAGCAGTCGGCAAAAGCAATCGGCAACCAAGATAAAAGCAATTTATCTCACCCTCCTAAAAAAACTGTTATTTCGGGTATGTGGCTGAATCATAAAAAATAAACGCCCCATTTTGAGGCGTTTATTTTTTATGAGATTTCAATCATTCTGGGAGGCTTTTGTTTTGCCTCTTCTTTTTTAGGTATTCTCAAATATAATAGGCCGTTCTCATACCTGGCTTTGATCTTGTCAATGTCTACCACGTCTTTTGACAGAGTAAAAGATCGTTTGAAGGATTGATAGCTAAATTCTCTTCTGCTATATGTTCCTTCTTTTTCCTCATGTTCATCTGTTTTTTCTGATGAAATGGTTAGAAGTGTTCCATCCAGTTCAATTTTGAAGTCTTTTTTGTTCATACCTGGCGCAGCCATTTCCACTTCGAAATCATCATTGGTTTCTCTGATGTTTACAGCCGGAATGGTAGTGCCGGTAGATGAAAATGTGGTGCCGCCTGAATTAAAAACATCCCTTGTGAAGAAATCGTCAAATAAGTTAGGGAAATTAAATAAGTCAGCATTTCGTCTGATGAGTGACATAATAACCTCCTTTTTTTAAATTTAACTTGATTTAAAATGTTTTAAAAAA
>NZ_SMLW01000657.1:29047-37793 GCF_009711405.1 Fulvivirga kasyanovii
CTTTTTAGCCATTGCTAACTGAAAAAATATCAGTAAGAAAATGTCAAAATGACATTTGTTGGGTGGATCATCGTAGATGAGAAACCATAAAAATGTCATTTTGATATAAAAGCAGTTTATACGAAGCTATCCAGATTTACTAGTAACAAGCCTAGTATTGAAACAAACACAGCCAGGGGCTAGCTGAGGTTTGCAAGGCCTTTTATAAACTGGATACCGCCAAAAAGAATGGCTCCCCAAAAGATAAGGCCTATGCCAGATGCTGTGGCTGCTATACCACCAGCACACCATAATGCACCATATAGCATATCTTTTTTTGCCCGTTCTTTTTTGCCTTTTCAACATGCTCAGCGACTTGTTCCACAATTTGTCTGGCGCTGTCCTGAGGTATTCCCTTACCTGTAAGGATATCTATAACTTCTGATGCTGATTTTTTTTCACTAGCCAGTAGGTGAGCAGTGTGTTTATAGACCTGATTGATCACCTGGGTCTAGTCATGTTGTGTGTTTTCCATTTTACTTTTTGAATAATAGTGAACGATACAGGGGCTTGTTTGGCATAGGTGGTAAAGACCCTGCCGTTAACAGTTCGATGGTGGGGCGTCTCAAAACTGTAACAATTCATGGGAAGGTCAACAGTGCCAATTGAGCAAAATACCATAAATTAAATTAAAGGTTAGTCATTTTCGCCTAATTTTTACATTTATATATGAAAAACATTCCCGTTTAGAGTGAGAATGTTTTCATATTTTATTATTGTAGAGACAAAGACAATATACTACTCTTTTAATACCATGTCTATACACATTACAGCCGCCATAATGAGTATTCTTACAGGGTTGTCAGCAGGGATTTTTTCGTCAATCTTGAGAACATAGTTATCGGCACTGGTAAACAGTTCCCGTCCAAGGCCTGCCCATTTTTTGCTTACATGAGCCATTTCAATATCATCTTTCACAAATTTAAAATCCCAGCTTGTCCATTTTCCTTTGAGAGTACATAGGTGGTTTTCATTGGCATCCAGTACTTTAAACTTGCCGCCGATAGAGAAAAACTGCTGTTTGAATTTCCCGATGAGGTTTTCATTTTCATCAAACACCTCAACAGAGGATAGGAAGATGGAGACTCCACGCTTAACGGTTAGTACCTTATCGCCAGCCGGGGTTTTAATCTCAATATGAAATGGAGTCATTCTTTTATAGTCAGTAAACCTCAGAAGCTTTGTGAAGAATCCCAGTTTTTCTTCACGGCAGTTCATAATGATCTGTTGGGTTTCCGGGTCATAGATGTCATAATTATTAGCGGCTTTGAACATTCCGACATGCTCTTTGACCAGATATAAATTTCGGCTTAAGGTTTTGTTCATGAGTGTGTTAAGTTTTGAAATTAAGGGGTGAAGTAAGATGAATTTTTCAACTTTTGCCAGAAATAAAATGGGTTCGGACATTTTCATTGAAATCGGTAATTCAACTCATGTCCGAACCCAAATATTTATATGCATATGTCCGGTGTTAACTCAAAAGTTTAATTTGCGGATATGCCAGGGTGTGGTTATTACATCTCCTCTTCCATTTCGTATTCGATCATATTAATTTCCAGGCCGCTTTCTTCCATAAAATCTTCACCTTCCATTAATATTTCCTCATCATCAGGATCAGGGTAGTACCAGTTTACAGTCACATCCTTTCCTTCATCTTTATGATCTTTTAGTACTCTCAGCATTTCGAGAATGGCCCTTGATGAACTGGTATTGAAGTAAGTCAGTTTCAAGTCCAGTTGAAGGTTCTTATCATCCTCGTTAAAAAATTCAGAGAACCAGGCAGATATTTTTTCATAAAACTCAAATGGTTCTTCCAGGTATGATTCTCCTGTAATGCTACAAATACCTGTTTTAGCGTTCAATTCTACTTGTGGGGTGAAGTAAGTGTCTCTGCTTCCTTCAATAAATAAATTTCGCATAGTTATTTTATATGGATTAATTATTTTAAAACATTTACTGAAATCGTGAAAAAGGAATGTTCCTGATCAACTTCCTTAGTATCAAGCTCTAATGAGTCTGATTTCAGGGCTACCTGGATCAGTCCTATATTTCCGCCTTTATGGTCAGCCTTTATTATGCTGCTCCTGTATTCACGCTTCATGGCCCTCAGGCCTTCGTGATCCAGCATATTTATTTCTTCGCATTTTGCGACAATTTGATCCAGTACATCATTTTTTATCAGATTACCGGAAATTAGGGTATAGCATGTTTGGGTTTCATAAACAGCTATGGTACCAACACCCCATTTCACTCCTGTCTCCAACTGGTTTTTTTCTGCAGAGTATAAGGCGATATTTTGTGCAAGCTCCATAAAAACCGAAAAGAGTCTGTTTCCTATTTTAGGGGGATCAAAAACTTTGTTCCGGATTTTTGTTCCTATTTCCGAAAGAATTATTTCATCAAATGGCCCCTTGTAGTATACAATGATGTCCCGATTTCTCAAGCTGCTATAGAAATCTACAAGGTTTTCATATTTTGGATTTTCCATTAAATATTAATTTATAGCTAGTTCGTTCTAATGAATTTATTGTTAAATCTTTATGGCTATCAGGGTAATGTCATCCCGCTGTTCGGCATCTTTTTTATGATCAGCCAAAGCCTTGTCAAAGTACTCTTTTTGAGATTGAAGGTCGAGATGGTGTACTTCTTCTATCAGCGACTTAAACCTCTTCTTGTTAAACCTTTTCCGGTTTGGACAATTTTGATCGATATATCCATCGGTAGTAAGGTACAGAATGGCCCCTTGGCAGAGCTCCAGGGTCTGACGAGAGAAATCCCTTTGAGCCGCAGTGTTGGCTCCCCCAATAGACTTTCTGTCACCATTGACTTCCAGTAGTTCACCGTCATTTATTATGTAAAGCGTATGTTTTGCACCGGCATAAGTGAGTTTTACTTTTTGGCCTCCATTAGGTTCTATCACACATATGCCCAGGTCCATACCATCGTGGTTCTGGCTTTCTTCCTGGCTTAGTTTTGTCCTTACACCTTCATGTAGTTTGTTCAGAACCTCAGCAGGATCCGTAATGCCTTTTTGGTTAATAATTTCATTAAGGGTGGTACTGCCAATCATTGACATCAGAGCCCCAGGCACACCATGGCCGGTGCAGTCTACAATAGAAACTATTTTTTTTCCTTCTGTTTCCTCCATCCAGTAGAAATCGCCGGAAACAATATCCTTTGGAAGATACGTGATGAAATTCTCAGGAAATAAACTGTTTATCAAGCTGTTTGAGGGGAGTATGGAACTCTGAATGCGCTGAGCATACTGAATACTAAATGTAATTTTTCTATGCTGTATCTCTAACTGTCCCTTTTGACTTTCCAACTCTTCCTGGGTTGCCTGAAGTTCTTCCATATTATGCTGCAGCTCGTTATTTTGATTGGTAATTTGCAGTTGCTGCGCTTTAAGCTTTTTGTTAGCTTTTCTCTTCTGGATGAAGCTGATAATGATAATAGTTAGTATCAGTGCGAAGAGGCCAAACATCCAATACGTGTATTTTAATTGTTCGTCCTGTAGCTTTTTATCTGCCTCCAACAATTGAATAGCCTTTTTTTGCTTCTCATCTTCCAGTGCCTTTCTTTTCAGTTCAAGGTTTTGCAGTTCTTTTTCTTTTTCCAGGGATACCAGCTCCCTGTTCTTTTTTTCAGTTTCAAGCTGCTGTTGGGCGAGGGCCAAGGCTTGCTCTGTACGCTCTTTTTCCAGCAACTGGTTTTTATACTCTATTTCCCGCAGTTCCTGGTCACGCTTTAATAAGGCAAGCTCTTTTTCCTTAAGTTTTATCTCATTCTCTTTTCTCTCAGACTCTACAGCCGCTCTTTCTTCTTCAGCAAGCAGGGTTTTGATCTCTTCCTCATTCCTTTCTATTTCCAACTGCTTTTTGAGCATCTCCTGCTTTTTAGCTTTTTCCTGCTCCTTCAATTTTTCGTTGAGTTCCCTGTGCAGCTCCAGGTATTTCTTTGCTTTGGTAGTATTATTGTCTTGCGTGTAGATCATGTGGAGGATCTTGTAGCTGGTGAGC
The DNA here is from genome assembly GCF_009711405.1 of Fulvivirga kasyanovii. Taxonomy (GTDB): domain Bacteria; phylum Bacteroidota; class Bacteroidia; order Cytophagales; family Cyclobacteriaceae; genus Fulvivirga; species Fulvivirga kasyanovii. Next base: position 33,106 of record NZ_SMLW01000657.1, read on the forward strand.
AGTACTTCTTCAGCATTGATAGGCTCGGCTATTTCTATAGCATCACTGACAGATTTCAATGCCTGCGAAACATTGCCACTGACATAGTAATTTCCTGCCAGATAATTTTGGGTATTGGCTATCTCAATACTATTTTCTTCCTTTTCCCTGATCTTGAGAGCTATGTGATAGTTTTCTTTGGCCCTGGTATAGGATTTTAGTGTGGTGTACGCCACACCAATATTGATATGTAGGAGGGCCTTATCACCTTCTGTAAGCTTGGCCGGCTGCTTGTTGACGAGCTCAGTTACCTTATTAAAATATTCAAGGGATGCCTTAAGATCGCCGGTCCTTTTGTATATAAAGCCTATGTTGTTGTAGGCAGACGATAGCCCGACCAGGTCATTATTCTTCTTGTATTCCTCTGCCAGTTCGGTATTGTATTTCAGCGCGGACCTGTACTGTTTGTTAAGCTCACTAAGCAGGGAAAGCTCCTTGTAAGTATCTATAACCTTGGCTTTGTTCCCTGTGCGTTCATATTCCGACAGTAGCTTGGTTTCCGTAGTCATTGCATGAGGATAATCCTCCAGTTGCTTGTATGAATAAGCAATATTTTCCAGCAATACTATTCGTAAACGTGGTTCACTTTTGATCTCGTAGGCTTTTTTCAGGGCCTTTTCAAAATAACTTATCGCCTGGCCATGGGCATCCTGTGTTTGATACATACTGCCGATGTCAGCCAGTGTATTAATGTTCATTTGCGGATTGTTCAGCAGGTCAAATGCCTGAATAGCCACAAAGTAATATTTCAAAGCTTCGTTATATTCTTTCTTTTCGGTATAAGCCTTTCCCAGTACATGACTGCTGTTGGCCTCACCGGTAAGGTATGAGGTCTTTTTTGAAAGTTCGTATGCATTTCTGGCGGTTGAGATGGCGAGGTCAAAACTGCCTTGTTTCAGAAGGCTTTGGGCCTCCTGTAGCAACTGATTTGATTTGACAGAATCAGCGGCTTCTTTTTCCTGTGCCTCAGCGTTAAAATGTATTGTTGTTGCCAACAATGCATAGAAAGCAAAATAATAAAGGCGGAATATTCTTCTGTTCATCTATATAAAATCTGAATTTTTAAAATTTGACCTTTGCTCCAATGAGGTATATACCGGAGATGTCGTCAGCAAAAATGAATTCTTTGCTTCCGGAGCCTAGCGGGTTTCTCACATTGATGAAAATTTGATTTTCCTGCCATATTTTATAAGAGACCTTCAGCGCAGGAAGCAGCTTGGCAGATATTTCCTGTGTGCTGCCCAGGGCTGTTATTTGATGTTTGCCGAAGGCATAAAGGCTAGCACTAATGTTCAACTTGTCCAGCATGGTCTTATAGTTTGCTGTTATACCCCCAAAGTATTTAGGGGAAAAATCATCACCCAATGTAGTAGTGTCTCCATCGTAGCTGGTTTTCTGGAATGTTGCATGTGCATGAACCTTAAATTTTCCGGAGATCTTTGCGGTCAGGTTTGCCGTTAAACCGTTTCTGTTCAGTGTCGCAGGTGAATTCATCATTTGACTGTTGATGGTGTCACCACTTACAGGAGTGAGGGCTGTGATCTGCCCATTGGAGTTTTTAACATGGAAATAATCCAGTCCCAGAATGATTTTATCCGTTATACTGATCCTGGTGCCAAGGCTGTAGCCTTCACTTATAGCTACTTTCAGATCTTCGTTTATAGTATTTCTTATTACAGGGCCTTCTGCATTTGCGACAGTACTTTCATTAAAGGCATTGTAGGCAAACTCGCCTTGGTTTCCTTTTGCATAAGTAGCGCGTACAAGTACTTTTTTTATAGGCGTATACGCTGCTGCAGCCTGATAGCCCAGCACGTTTTCCCTTTCATAAAGATCATAACTAATACCTCCGTCCAGCGACAATTTATCTTCCATTAGCGATACATTCCCTTTGAGAAAACCTCCATAATAAGCGAGTTCCTTTTTCCCGTTGATGATATTCGGATAAGCATTGTCATCGGACAGGTGTTTGGTATCGTCGAACATTGAGCTCTGGTACCTTACACCGGGTGTGAGGGTTATACTTTTTATGGAATAGTTGTAGAATAGCCTGGCATTGAGTTTATCAACACCGAAACTATACCCAGGGTAGCCAACAGCCAGGTTCTGGTCAGCGGTTGTGTACGAAGCCTGCAAATGGAAGTTGCTGATCCTGGAGTTCAGATTGATGTATTGAGAAGATGATGTGCGCCTTGTTAAGGTCAATTCTTCAAAACTATAATGCACACTTTGTGCTTCCGAATCCTGGGATGAAATTGAAATATTAACATCTGTTTTGTCATTTGGAGCGTACTGTACAAAAGCGTTGAAAGCCATATCCTGTCTGGCCAGCGACCCATAGAGGTTGGTTTCTTCCACCGTGGATTGATAGAAGAGCAAGGAGTCGCTGGGAATGTACCTGTTTTCACCAGCTACATAATATTCGTCCTGAAACCTTCTGGTGTCAATATATTTGCCTGACAGCCTTACCAGTACCTTGTCATTGATACCAAAGCCTAAAGCAACATTGTTTACCAAAGTATGAGGGGTGCCTCCCTGAATATTGGCGGTTACACTAAGGCTGTTGCTCTCAGGTTTACTGGTAATAATGTTGATAAAACCATTAGCAGCGTCACGACCGTAAAGTACTGATGCAGGCCCTGCTACAACCTCTATTTTTTGAACATCACCTATGCTTACCGGTAAGGTTTCCCAGAATACACCACCTGAGAAGTGGTCGTTTACCGGCATGTTGTCAATCATGACCAGAACCATGCTGCTCTTATGCTGTTGCAGATTGGTTTGTCCGGGTATATTGTCAGTGCCAAATAAATGAACTTCATATAACCCATTGGTCTTTTGCCTTACCAGCAGGCCCGGGGCCAGCCTTAAAGCTTCGGGTATAGTGAGGGCTCCTGAGTTTTCGATTTCTTCACGGGTGATAACATAAGCCTGATAAGCAGTGCGATTTACATCCTCTTTTTTGCCTGAGGCAGAAGATATGTGTACAGTAGCATCACCTTCAAAATCTAGGTTAAGGATGTCCTGGTCTACTGTGAACCTGTATATGTCGTTATTCTGTGTCTCAGGGTCGCTGTTTTGAGCAAAAGCAGACCCTGCAAACAACACCAATATCAGGGTGAAATATTTGATTTTCATAATAAGAGTAAGTTTTGCTGTTAGAAATTACATCCGGAGAACTCGTATTGAAGACCATAGAAGCCTTTTCTACTAATGGCCACATCTTTTTCGTTGATATCGTAGATGAATACCTCTTCTTCAAAAAAGTTGGGATCACTAGCGTAAAAAGCCCCTTGAGCATAAACAGGGTTGTTAATACCATGGTAAGCTCTGTACGAATATCCACTGAAGTTATCTGGAGTGAATTGACGGATCTCGTATGGAATGAGCATTTTCGGATTGAAGGTTTCATCATACTTAAATTCACCTTTCTGCTCCCCGTCCATATTAAATACTTTCAGGACATTGCCCTTTTCGTCTAACTCATAGTCTTCGTGAAACGTGACATTGGTTTTCGCTGCGTCATCATATTTGCGCAATCCAATGAGCTGTTTTTCACTGTTATAAATGAAATCACTGTATGTAGTTGTTAAATAATACAGATCATGGGTTATCATTGATGTCAGGGTGCTGTCAGTATAATTTAATTTATGTTCCATATAAGGGAAGTCATTATAGTAGTGCTTGACGCTGTCCACACGACCACTGGCATCATAGTGCATAGTCCATTTTTCAGTATAAGAGGAAGGTGAAGGAGTATATGTATAAGCAATATCACTGACTTTCCCTTCATCATTGTAACTGAAAGTTGTTTCATAATTAGATGGATATATAATTCGGGAAAGTTTACAATCCTTTGAAATACAAGGTTCAACCTTTATCACATTGGAGTATGATGATGTTTTGTTCAGGCGTTTCGTCAACACCCTGTAGTAGTATGTTAGCCTGTAGTCCAGGCCTTCAACCACAATGGAGTTTGCGATAATCTCTACACGATTATATGTGCTGAGAATATTGGTAAATGCAGGGTCAGAGGCCACTTCTATCAGATAACTAGCTGCTTCATCTACCGTACTCCAATTGGCCGAAAATTCAAAAACCTTCTGTCCGGTAGCTTCAAGGGCAACGGGAGCCGGTAACAAACCTGTTTCTACGGAAATTATATTTGAATTATCCGATATGGTATTACCCTTTTTCGCCCTTACACGATAGTAGTAGATTTCTTCTACTGAAAGTCCGCTAACTATCACCGACGTATCGTGCACTTCAAGGGATTGAAACCCACTGACAAAGCTTGCGAAGTCAGGGTCAGGGGAAACATCGATAAAATAAATATCACTGCCTAACACTGGTTCCCAGGAAGCCTTGAAACTGGCTGAGGTAACTTCTGTTGCATCGAGTGCAATAGGGACAGGTTGAATGAAATCAGTTTCCTGCAATTCACATCCACCTAACAAAATCAATAAAACACCGATAAATAAGGTGTAAACCTTACGGCTTAAATAGAATAGTGCCATTTACTATAGAATGTAGTTTTTAACGTTCAAAATGAACTTTTAGTCAAAAAAATGGGGCGATACAAATCAATGTATCTGTGTTGGCAGTGCCTTTTCAAGAGTAGTGCCAATTACACAAATAATTGAATGGGC
>NZ_SMLW01000274.1 GCF_009711405.1 Fulvivirga kasyanovii
GTAGTCTGCAAGCTCGATAAATTCGATTAGCCCATTATCCTCTGGATTGTTTGGTAACGGGCCAACTTCCACATGGTGAATATCAAGGGCACTACTTTTTTCACCTAACATTTCATCTAGTACCAAATAGGAAGCCGTTAAAAAATCCTCTTGCAAGGATGCTTTATAACCCTCTATGCATACTTTAATTCCAATCTGAGACGGTTGCTTTTTGTTTTCCAGCGGAAGAAACCATAGTTTATTTGGGTTTAGTGTAATTCCTTTATAGGTAGTATTGAAGTCCGTGCCTTTGGGAGGTTTAAATACCAGGATGTTCCAATCTTTAAATTTGGGAGCATGTTTTACCAATTCTTCAACTTTATTAAAATATCTACTGTCTCCTTCCGCAGTGATAATCAAATCTTGAGTTTCATCGGGGTGTCCTCCAATCTTAAAATATAAGTGGTTGCAGTAGGAATGAAGTTGGATTAAAAAGATATCAAGGAGTCTCTCCCTTTCGAGAGGATTATCAATTTGGTTTAAAAAGAAAAACTGGTTTTTATTTTTAGAGAACCAATTCCAAAAGTCTTCTGGAGATAGCATTAGTAGAGTATTTTAATTAAGGTCTATCCATTACCTAAATAGCTAAGTTAGGAAAAAAGAGTTCAATTATTGCCGCTTTTTTGTTGTTTGAAATCTTCATTCTGGTCGTAGGTGTGTCGAGAAGTGAAAGCTTGGATTAAGTATAGAAACTTTCACATGCTGTAATTGAGATGGAGGTAGGCCCTCCAACTGATCCAGCATGAAGAAGGTAGGATTGTAAAGGATGAAACTACAGAGAGCTGGGAGTACCAGTACCATTTAAAAGACCACTTGGGAAATACAAGGCTGACCTTTACGACGAAACCGAAGACAATCATCTTTAAAGCCAACTATGAAAATGATCCTGATAATGCTGATGATGTGGGGCTTTTTGAATAGGTAAATATTAGTAATGAAGGGGACTTCAATCATACAGCAGGCGCCTATGCTGATAATACGGCGTACAGCCACGCGCAGGTATTGAGAAGCTCACCGCATACTCAGGTAGGAAGCGTAATTGCTATACCCGTAGGGGCGGGAGATAGAGTAACAGCATCTGCGTTTGCTAAATATATAGCAGCATCAGAGGATCCTGGCATTATCTCCACAACACTGGCCTCAGCGCTTATTAATGCATTTACAGGTGGTGTGCCGGGAGTGAATGAGGGAGGAACAAATACCATTAATAATAATTTTGGTGAAGGCTCCCTCATAGGAGGGGCAGACTTCCCTTATGAGGATAGTGATGCTCCTAAAGCATTTTTAAACCTCATATTCCTGCCCGAAGGAGAAGCCATTGATCTCATCAAAGATGCATCCTTTGCCTACGACCAAATAGCAGATGGCGCCACTGAGTCAATCATAAACGGCATCTCGGATTCACCGTATGATGAACTGCGTATCGAAAACTTTGAAATACCGCAAAATGGCCATATCTTAGTTTATGTGAGCAATGAAGGTTCTTTGACTGATATTTACTTTGATGATTTGGAGATACAGATTAATGAATCTCCTGTGGTGCAAAGTGATGATTATTATCCCTTTGGACTGCAATTTAACTCCTATCAAAGGGTGACGGCCAAAAAGAACGATTTCAAGTACAATGGTTTTGAGTTGCAAGAAGATTTAGGCTTGGAATGTTTACGATTACCAAGCTAGGTATTATGATCCAGTAATCGGAAGGTTCCTGCAGGTTGACCCTGCAGCCGATCTGATGAGAAGGCACTCTCCCTATAACTATGCCTTTGATAACCCGATCAGATTTATTGATCCTGATGGGATGATGCCGGAAGATAATGTAGGATGTCCAAAGTGTGCTGTTGAGGCAAAAAGTGAAAAAATAGTTGCAAAGGAATCCGAAGATGAAAACGGAAAGCCAATTTCTGTAATTGAGCAATTGATTACCTCATCAGGGACTATGACGGCAGAATTGAAGGATGGTGTTGCTGTTCAGAGTTCGTATGATAATATACACAAATCTAGTACTAAGACAACCATTACTATGGATGAGTCTGGGAATATCCTAGGAGGTACAAGTCAGACAACAATAGCTGAATATTCACCCGATGGTGAATTGATAAACTCTGAAGTTTCATCTATAGAAGGAAATGTTAAAGACGGGCAAATTATATCTGAGGATGGAAATACTATGACGTTGAATACAGAATTGCTCTCGGTTGTTTCTGATGCCAGTGCCTATGAAGCAAATAATAGAGAATCTTACGCCATGGGTCTAGCTACTAAAAATTCGGAAGCAGCATCTCATGCAAGTGGTTTTCTTGGTATTATAAGCTCGTGGGTTAGTGCAGCTTCATTTGCTGTTGGTTTAGTAGACCCTGCTGATAAAATAGCAAAATCAGGCGTTGAGGTAAGCAGTTCTTATCAAATCAGAACCCCGTATGGAACAAGAAAAAAGTAATATGAAGAAGTTTATTTTTCTTTTTATCTGCATTATATTCAGTGGATGCAAGGATGGAAATGTTAATGATAAGAATATATTGACACCTCCTCTTGAGGTTGAAATTAAAGACTTAATCAAAAACGGATATAAAAAAGTGGATTCACTGAACGTTATTACAAAAACAGTAAATGGAGTTGGTGTGTCATACGATTTTTTGAATGATAATGCCCCTGTTTTCAATCGTTCAATATGGATAACTAATGTGGATAGTTTGGCTGCACTTAATTGGATCAAAGAGAACAATGGAGCCATTGTGTCTTCATGGGAAAGGATGCCAGGAGGCAAGTATAAGTTTTTTGTTCGAGACAGGTATTCTGGATTAATACTACTATCTATCTATAGTTCTAATAGTTTGATTATTAATTTTGAATATCCTGATTTACAAAACAAAAATAGAAGTTTGGATAGAGAAATAGATGAAGGAGGAAATGTTAAGATAATTGGTAAGGATAATGATGGTAAGAGTGTTATTATAAAGCCATTACAATAAATAATAAACCTAACTTCAATCTCGCGTAGAAGGGCGACTATTTTCCCTTTGGGTTAACCTTTAACTCCTATCAAAGGGTGACTGCTAAAAAGAACGATTTTCTTTTTAATGGCATAGAAAGGGTAACAGAGTTGGATTTGGGATGGGATTTGCACATTTTAGAGCTTATGACCCGGCAATAGGAAGGTGGCTGCAAATCTGGAAAGATAAAAAGTATAAGGTTCTGGGATAAAGGCAAGCCCACAGGAGAGTTTATAACTTACTATGATGGATTATTGGATGTTTATTTTACGGAAACGGATGGTGACACCATGAGAGTGGAAGAACCGTTAAAGAAGAAACATGCTTTTTTTAATCATTTAAATGAAATTGGGTATGAGAGAGAGTATGACAAAGAAGGAAACTTAATTACGAAAAAAGGCGAAGGTATTCTATTCATGAAAACACAGAGTGTGAAGTTGAATAGAAATGATACATTTAATATACATTTTTACTTGGCTTCCCCTGATTGGGTTACAAGAGAGTTCTATGTGAATAAGTATGATAGTGAAGGTAATTTACTTAAATCTGAGCAGAAGGAAATACATGAAGAATATAATGCAGTGTTTTATCAGACCACATTTAGAGAAGCAGGTAAATATAAAATTGAAGGAGTATCGAAGTTTATTGATGAGTTGATTGACAATGTAAAAATTGACACGGTGGAATTGTATGTACAGGTTGGAAGTAAATACTCAATATAACTGAAACTTTAAATCATAGTGCGGAAATTACTTCCGTGATAAACTGAAATAAAGGAGCCTTGCAGCAATGCGAGGCTTTTTT